>CAZVNY010000255.1:0-2503 GCA_964628785.1 uncultured Thiobacillus sp. | reverse complement strand
CGCTGCCGCTCGTCGCCTTCGCCTATGGAGCGCGGCGCCTGCCGTATTCGCTGCTCGGGCTGCTGCAGTATGTCTCGCCGACCCTGCAGTTGCTGTGCGGCCTGCTGCTCGGCGAAGTGTTCACTGCCGACAGGCTGGCCGGCTTCGCCTGCATCTGGCTGGGCCTTGCCGTCTACGGGCTGGATGGCTGGCGCAGCAGCCGCGCGCGCTAGCGGCGGGCGCGGCTACTCGATCATCCGCACGGTATCGACGGGTGCGAACTCGAAGCGGCCCGCGGCGGCGTTCCACGCCACCGCCCGCTGGCAGAAGGCTTCGCTCGCGAAATCGGGCGCGGGCGGGCGGCCGCAATTGCCGCCGGCGACCACCAGCCACAGCATGGTCGGGTCGCCTTCGACCTGCGCGTCGTAGGTCCAGTCGGCGAACGATTCGGCAGCACCGCCCTGGCCGTCACCGGTGAACACCGCGATGCGCTTGGCCCGATCGCCATACACGCTGACGGCGCCCTCGCACATGACCCAGCCGGTGTAGAGCACGTAATCCTCGCGGCTGTCGGCGTTCAGGTCGACGCGTCGCACCGCGTCCTGCGTGTCCGGCTTGCCGCCGACAGCAGTGCATTCCGCCGCAATCTCCGCCAGCGCCGTGGCGACGACCGCAGGCAACTCCGCCACCGGGGGCTCGCCGGTGGCGGAAGCGGCTGGAGGGTCGGGCGGTGCCTTGCCGCAGGCCGCCAGCAAAAGTACGGCGCAGGCCGCTGCCACGAACCCGGTGATCCGCCTCGACATTGCGCGCCCCTTTCGCCTGCTCAGGCTTCGAGTTTCGCGTTCATCGTGATGCGCGCCTTCAGAAGCTTCGATACCGGGCAGCCGACCTTGGCCTGCTCGGCAATCGCGGCGAATTGCGCGGCACTCGCGCCCGGCACTCGCGCCACGACCTCGAGGTGGCTGGCGGTGATTTCGAAGCCGTCGCCGGATTTCTCCAGGGTGACCGCGGCCCGTGTCGCGATTTCGCCGGGCGTGAAGCCGGCATTGCCGAGCATCAGCGACAGCGCCATCGAGAAGCAGCCGGCATGGGCCGCACCGATCAGTTCCTCGGGATTGGTGCCCGGGCCGTCCTCGAAGCGCGACCGGAAGCCATAGGGCGCGGCGTCCAGCACTCCCGTTTCGGTCGAGATCGTGCCGCTGCCGTCCTTGATGCCGCCACGCCAGACGGCCGATGCGTTCTTGGTCATGAGCTGCTCCTGCACGGGGATCCGGGCAGCATACACCCACGCCTCAGACTTGGGCGGCGAGCAGCCTGCCGGAGTTCGAGCGGGGTGCGCCGCCCGGTGCATAGGTTCCAGGGTGTCGCGCTGCGCCGCCGGTGAGGGCATCGAGCCGGCCCGCGACGCTGCGCAGTTGCGCGGTGGCGAGCGCCCCGTTGCGATCGTTGAGCTTGCGGCAGCGCTTCGTCAGTTCGACGCAGGCTTGCCAGCGGGTCGCAAGGCGACCGCTTGCGTCGCAGGTGGCGAGCAGCTTGTGCATGCCGTCGCCGTCGGCGGTGTGCCCGAACAGCCGGCACAGCCGCGTGCGCTCGGCGTCGATGCGCAGCAGCGTGCCGATGCAGGCCTGGCGTTCGCGGCCTGCGGCAGCGAGTTCCTCGACGTTGCGCCCGGCGAGCAGCGCATGTTCGCGCTCGAGCAGGGTCTCGAGGCGCGCAAGCGTGGCGAGCTGCTCGCCAACGAGCCGTTCCACGCAGTCGCGGGTCAGGACCGGATCCATGTGCGCGTCAATCCTGCAGCGCCGAACGCGCCAGGCTTTCGAGGTCGTGTTCGAAGACCATCAGCTTGGTGGCGGTGGCCTCGGCGTCGACCGTGTAACTGCCGTCCTCGATGGCTTTTCTGATCCTCGCCACCCGCGCTTCATCCACCTGGGGGAGCTTGCGGATCGTGGCTTCGAGTGCGGCCAGCTGGCGCGCACCTTCGGTGATCTGGATGCCAGCGCTGCCCGCCAGGGCCCTGGCGCCGCTGTCCCCGGCTCCCGCCGGGCGCGCACGGGAGGCCGCCGTTACATCAGGTGTTTTAGTAACTGTACGATCCAATCCATTGATTTTGTTAGTCACTAATTTGTCTCCCGGCCATCATGCCCTGTAACGGCCGCGGTGGGTGAAACCTTTAGCCCCGTGCTGCGCGGGGTTTGCCGGCGACTCACGGGCTCACGCGCACTTCGCCGCTGTTCTCGACGATGCCTTCGACCACTTTCGCCGACGAGAGATTCTGCACGCGAATCCGCTCGCGCGCGGCGCCGTCACTCAGGGCGCGCCCCGGCGCGCGAATCCGTATGCCCTGGGCGAGCGCGACGAGCGTGACCTGCTGGCCGCGCTTCACCACTTTGTCCGCCGCGAACCACGCTGCCTGCAGCGGGACGCCGGCGGGCGCCGGCCGGGCGAGATGCCGGCCCTCGATCTCCCCCGGGGCCCTTATATAGGAGTGCGCCAGCCCGTCCACCTCGACACTGCGCACGGCGAG
>CAZVNY010000254.1:404-2507 GCA_964628785.1 uncultured Thiobacillus sp. | reverse complement strand
TCGACTACCAGAACGTCGAGATCTGGGGGCACATCGAGGCGGCCGGCGACCAGCCCACGGACCCATGGGACATCACGGCCTTCTACTTGAGGGCCCTCGACCACGCGGGCTCCGGCTTCGTCCGCGTCATGACCCTCCTGGCGAACGCGCGCGGCGCCTCCCTGTTCCACTGCACGGCCGGCAAGGACCGCACCGGGCTCGTCGCGGCGCTGCTACTGGAGGCCGTCGGGGTCGAACGTGACACGATCATCGAGGACTTCGCCCTCACGCACGACCGCATCGACCCGCTGCGCAAGCGCCTGCTGGAGGACGCCGACAAGCGTGGCGTCAAACGCAGCGACTTCGAGCGCCTCCTCGGGGCCACCCCAGACCTCATGCTGCCGGCTCTCGACTACCTCGCCACGCGGTACGGGGGCGCCACCGCCTATCTCAGGACCAACGGCCTCTCCGACGAACTGCTGGTCACGTTGAAGCGCAAGCTGGTCGGCTGAGGCGCCAGGGCGCGGGTCGTCGCCGAGAGCCGCGCGGCGCGGCCGGGCTCGGTGCCATGCGCGCCCTCCAGGCTTTCCGTACCGCCGGCCGGGCCGCGCGTCCCGGGAACCGGTGATCGTAAGGCGGTTACGGAACAAACGTTCCATAACGTGCTAGCCTTAGGTCGATGGCGCGACCCAAGGCGTTCGACCACGACGACACGGTGCTCAAGGCGGCCGGGCTGTTCCGGCGGCAAGGGTACGAGGGCACGTCGGTGCGTCACCTGCTCGACGAGCTCGGGCTGAGCGCCAGTTCGTTCTACGCCGAGTTCGGAGGTAAGGACGCGCTCTACATGGAGGCCTTGGCCGCGCACGCCGCGCTCGAGCGCGAGCAGTTGCGGCAGGGCCTCTCGGGCCCCGGCACGTTCAAGGCGAAGTTCGCAGGGCTGCTCGCCCAGCTGATCGATGAACTGACGAGCGTCGGCGGAACGAGTTCGCTGACTCTCAGGGCGGCCGTCGAGGAGGCGGGCACGAAGCCCGAGGTCCTGGCGTTCCTCTCGCGTTACCTGACGGAGCTCATCGAGATGGTCGGCGACCAGATCGCGACCGCGGCGGAGCGGGGCGAGTTGCGACTGCGTCACCAGCCGCAGCCCGTGGCCCGCTTCCTCCTCTTCGGCGCCCTCAGCTTGGGCTTCGTCGCCAAGGTCTCCACCGACAGGGCGACGCTCGACAGCTACGCCGCGATGGTCCTCGACGCCATGCCCGGACACGCCACGGGGCTTCCGGGCACCCCTCACCAGACTCAACCCCCCGACGCCTAGGAGGCGACCGAAGGCATGATCTCCAGCACCGACAACACACGCCCCATATGGAACGACCGTTCCAGCCAGGGCCCGGCATGAGCGCCGGAGCGCGTAGCCGCCCCGACCCCGATCGGCGGACGGGCCACATTGCTAGCACCGGCCAGAGGCCCCACGGCGGCCGGCGGCGCGACCTGACGGTGGTGGCGGCCTTCGTCGTCCTATCCATCGGCTTCGGCCTAGGGGCGCTGCGCCTGCGCCTCGACGCCTCCGTCTCGGCCATGCTGCCGGACAAGAGCGCGGTCGCCGAGTTGCAACGGGAGGTTGGTGACGTGTTCGGGGCGGACGTCGTCATGGTCGCGCTCCTCGAGGGCGACATCTACACGGAGGAGGCCATCGCCCAGCTCGGCCAGGTGACGGCCAGCCTGGCCAGGGTCAAGGGCGTCACGAGCGTCACGAGCGCCGCCAACGCCCAGCGCATGCTCGACGACGACGGCTTCCTCCTCATCGAGGACCTGCTCCCACCGGCCCCGACGGCGGCCAGCCTGGCCGAGGCGCGCGACTATCTCGAGACGTCGCCCCTCTACCGCGGCGGGCTGCTCGTTGCTGAGGACGGGCGGTCGGCCAACGTCGTCATGGAGGTCTCCGACGACGTCGACTCGGCGGCCATGAGCAACGACATCCGCGCAGTGCTGAACGACCAGTGGCAGCGGGCCGGCTTCGGCGCCGCCCACCTGGTCGGCGGACCGTTGATAGACGGCGAGATGCGCGCCACCCTCGCCCGCGAGATGCCCCTGCTCGGCGGGGTGGCCGCGCTGCTCATCCTCGTGATG
>CAZVNY010000254.1:0-394 GCA_964628785.1 uncultured Thiobacillus sp. | reverse complement strand
CTACCTCAACTTCCGCACCGTGCGCGGCGCCCTGCTGCCGCTCATGACCGTGTTGGTCGGCCTACTCTGGTCTCTCGGGGCGATGGGCTGGCTCGGCGCCGAACTGACCACCCTCAGCGTCATAGCGCCCGTGGCCATCCTCGCCGTCGGCAGCTCCTTCTCGCTGCACCTCCTCGGGCGCTTCTTCCAGGAGCTCTCGCACGGCGCCGACAAGGAAGCCGCCATCGCGACCGCGCGCAAGGAGACGGGGCTCGGCGTGCTCATCTCGGGCCTGGCCATCTCGGCGGCCCTATGCACGTTCGCCCTCTCCGGCATGCCGACAGTACGCGGCCTCGGATTGCTGACCGCCGGTGGCGTGCTGGCGACGCTCGTGGCGTCCCTCGTGCTCCTGCCG
>CAZVNY010000253.1:0-2523 GCA_964628785.1 uncultured Thiobacillus sp. | reverse complement strand
GCACGCGCGGGTCGTCGAGGAACGCCTGGCCCATCGCCTCCGGGTCGCCGTTGACGACGTTCACGACGCCGGCCGGCGCCCCGCCCTCCTGCACGGCCTGGGCGAGGAGCATGGCCGAGCGCGGCGTGAACTCCGACGGCCGGCCGACCACCGTGTTGCCGGCGGCGAGCGCGGCCGCCCAGGTCCTCACGATGTTGTAGACGGGGACGTTCCAGGCCGTGATGGTGGCGACGACCCCAAGGGGCTGCGGCAGGACGCTGATGCGCCGACCCGCCACCCTGGCGGGCACGGTGCGCCCGTAGGCGCGGATGCCCTCGCCCGCGAACCACGTCAGGTAGCCCGTCGCCGAAAGCCATTCGCCGCGCGCGTCGCCCAGGGGCTTGCCGGACTCCTCGGTCGTGATGGGCGCGAGGTCGTCGACGTTCGCCCTGATCCAGGCGGCGGCGCGCTCCAGGACCTCGGCGCGCTCGTACGCTGTCTTCGCGGCCCAGGCCGGGTACGCGGCAGCGGCGGCGTCCACCCCGGCCCGCGCGTCGGCGGCACCACCGAACGGCACGCGCTGCACGACGCGTTCGCTGCCGGGGTCGATCAGGTCCCACGTCCCGCCGGAGGCGGCGGCGACCCACTCACCCCCGATGAGCTGCTTGAGCGGGAAACGGTCGGTCGTCATCGCGTTAGGCGACCGGCTCGGCCACCGGCGCGTGCAGCGCCACGGCAGCGGCCACCGCCTCGCGCAGGACGGCGAGGCCCTCGTCGACTTCCGCGTCCGTCATGTTGAGTGGCGGCAGGAGGCGGATGCAGTTCGAGTAGAGGCCGGCCCGGATGACGATGAGGCCGCGTTTCAGCGCCTGCTTCGTGACGTCGAGCACGAGCTCGGGGAACGGCTCCTTCGTGACGCGGTCCTTCACGAACTCCATGGCGAGCATCGGGCCGAGGCCGCGCACCTCGCCGACCGTCGCCTGCTCGGCGGCGATCCGCTCGAGGCCGCCGCGCAGCCGCTCACCCACCTGCACGGCGCGCGTCAGGAAGGCCTCGCTGCTGAGCATGGCGAGGGCCTCGAGCGCCGCCGCGCAGGCGAGCGGGTTGCCCGAGTAGGTGCCGCCAAGGCCGCCGGGGTGCGGCGCGTCCATCATCTCGGCGCGGCCGACGACCGCTGAGAGCGGCATGCCAGCGGCGAGCGACTTGGCCGTCGTGACGAGGTCGGGCACGACGCCCGAGTGCTCGACCGCCCACAGCTTGCCAGTGCGGGCCAGGCCCGACTGCACCTCGTCGGCGACGAGCACGATGCCGTGCCGGTCGGCGAGTTCCCTCAGCCGGCGCAGGAAGCGCGCCGGCACGGGCACGAAGCCCGCCTCGCCCTGCACCGGCTCGATGACGAAGGCGGCGATGGCGGCCGGGTCGACCTGCGCGACCATGGCCTTGTCGAGCGCGGCGATGGCCATGTCGAGGAAGGCGTCCTCCGCCATGCCGGCGGGCCGACGGTAGAGATCGGGGAACGGCAGGCGGTAGATCTCGGGCGCGAACGGCCCGAAGCCCTTCTTGAAGAGCGCGTACTTGCTCGTCATGCCGAGCGTGAGGTTCGTGCGCCCGTGGTAGGCGCCCTCGAACACGACGACGGCCTGCCGGCCCGTGTAGGCGCGCGCGACGTTGACGGCCGTCTCGAGCGCCTCGGCGCCGCTGTTCATGAGCACGGCCTTCTTGGGGAAGTCGCCGGGGGCCAACTCGCAGAGGGTCTCGAGGACGCGCACGTACGGCTCGTACGTGCCGACGATGGCGCAGAGGTGGATGAGGCGCTCAGCCTGGTCCTGCATGGCGCTGACCACGCCCTCGGGCGTGTGACCGACGGCCAGGACACCGATGCCGCCCGCGAAGTCGAGGAGCCGGTTGCCGTCCGCGTCGATCACGTACGGGCCGTGACCGCCGACCACGGCGAGGTCGGTCAGGCGCGAGGCGCCGCGGGCGCCTGCCGCGTCGCGGCGGGCCGCCATGGCTAGGCTCTTGGGTCCGGGGACCGGGCCGACGAGCTTGATGCCGCTCATCCGCGCTCCCCGGCGCGCGGGGCCGAGCCGGCGACGGCCAGCGGGGCGGCCTCTGCTCCGGCGGCCGCGAGGGCGCGGCCGAAGGTGGCCAGCGCGGCGTCGATCTCGTTCTCGCCGACGACGAGCGGCGGGATCCAGCGCACGACCTGGTCGTTGACCCCGCACGTGAGGAGCAGGAGGCGCTCGTCCAGGCAAGCCTGCTGGACGCGCTTCGCGACGCCGGCCTCGCCTGCGAACTCCACGCCGATCATCAGGCCGAGGCCGCGCACGTCGCCGATGACGGGGTGCCGGCGCTGGAGCTCGCGCAACCCGTCGACGAGCCTCTCGCCCATGCGGGCGGCGTTGCCGGGCAGGTCCTCGGCGATCATCGCGTCGATCGTGGCGCGCGCGGCGGCCAATGGCACGGTGCTGCCGCCCCCGTACGTGCCGCCGTGGGTGCCCTTCTCCCACTTGGCGGTCAGCTCCGGGCGAGCCGCGATGCCGG
>CAZVNY010000252.1:0-2529 GCA_964628785.1 uncultured Thiobacillus sp. | reverse complement strand
GCAGGATCTGCAGGGAAAAATCACGCGCCATGGGGCTGTCCTGCTTCAGGATTGAGGTATCTCCTCGGCCTCATCGAGGCGCCGGGCCTCTTCCACCAGCATCACCGGGATGCCGTCGCGGATGGGAAAGGCCAGGCGATCGGCCTTGCAGATCAATTCCTGGCGGGCCTTGAGGTGCACCAGGGGGCCCTTGCACAAGGGGCAGACGAGGATTTCGAGGAGTTTGGGGTCCATGGCAGGCCTTAGTGAGGGCTACGAATTTCTTGCAGACGGCTGAGGATGAGGTCTTTTAGTCCCGGCTCCACCACGGCGTCAACCGTCAGGTACCAGCAGTCGGCCAGTTCCGGCTCCCGGACATGGGCCAGCAGCTTCACCGCATCCTTCTCCGTCATGAGCACCCGCCCCCGGGGCAGCTCCCCGGGCTGGAAGCGGTGATGGTCGGGGAAGGCGTGGGGGGTGAAGCGCAGACCCAGGGTAGTGAGATGGTCGAAGAATCTTTGCGGATTCCCGATGCCGGCCACGGCATGCAGGGGCTGGTCCGCGAGTTCCGCCGCCAGGGCGGTATGCCGGGGCCGGGCCAGTTGGCTGAAGCGCTCCCCCACCAGGTGCATGCCGAAGACATGGGCCGGCAGGTCCAAACGGCCGGGGCCGTTCACCACCACGGCATCCACCCTGTGCAGGCGATGGCGGAGCTCCCGCAGCGGTCCGGCCGGCAACAGCCAGCCATTGCCCAGGCCCCGTACCCCGTCCACCACGGCGATCTCCATGTCCCGGGCCAGGGCGTAGTGCTGCAGACCATCGTCTGCCAGGATCACGTCCACCTGCGGATGGGCCGCCAGGAGCCCGTGCCCGGCCGCCACCCGCCGGCGGCCGATCCACACCGGACAGGCGGCCCGCCGGGCGAGCAGTACCGGCTCATCCCCACAGTGGGCCGGATCACTGTGGGGCAGCACGGCCATGGCTGCCGGCCCGCTACCGCCGTGACCCCGGCTGATGATGCCCGGCTGCAGGCCGGCCTCCCGCAGCCACTGCACCAGGGCCAGGGTGAGAGGGGTCTTGCCCGTGCCCCCCACACTGATGTTGCCCACCACGATCACCGGCACGGGCAGCCGGGTGCTGCGCAACAGGCCCAGCCGATAGACCAGGCCGCGCAGGCCCACCAGGACGGCAAACAGGAGGCTCAGGGGCATGAGCAGCCAGCGGACCAGCAGGCAGCCCGGTCCCGAGCCATACCAGCAACGGGTGAAGAAACGCTCCAGCAGGACCCGTCTCCCGACACCCGTATCAGGGTGTGGAGGAAGTCTGGGTCACGAAGGTGACGCGGGGATAACCGGCCCGCTGGGCCGCATCCATGACCCGCACCACCGACTGGTGACTGCTGCGGGCATCGGCGGAGATGACCACCACCGGG
This sequence comes from uncultured Thiobacillus sp., assembly GCA_964628785.1. Lineage (GTDB taxonomy): Bacteria > Pseudomonadota > Gammaproteobacteria > Burkholderiales > Thiobacillaceae > PFJX01. The sequence goes on along the minus strand of CAZVNY010000252.1, from coordinate 1,118 downwards.
TCCTTTTCAGAACCGGCCGCGCTCTGCAGGGCGCGCACGATGCTCTCCACCCCCACATCCCCCAGGACCGTGTCGTTGACCTCGTACTGCCCCTGCTCGCTCACGTTCACCGTGATCTGGGCCGGGGGTTCCTGGGCGCTTTCGCCCTGGGCCTCGGGCAGGTTGATGTGCAACTCGGAAAAGCGTGCGTAGGTGGTGGTGATCATGAGAAAGATGAGGATCACCAGCAGCACGTCGATGAAGGGCACCAGATTGATCTCGGGATCCTCCCGCCGGGTACCGCGCCGGAAGTTCATGCAACGACCCCTTTTGCCGTGACTGGCATGTTCCGCATGGGCTTCTTATTTGCGCTCGCCGTGGATGATTTCCATGAGGCGCAGGGTCTCCTGCTCCATTTCCACCAGGAAGGCATCCACCCTGCCCCGGAAGAAGCGATAGAAGATCAGGCTGGGTATGGCCACGATGAGGCCATAGGCGGTGTTGTACAGGGCCACCGAGATACCGTGTGCCAGCATGGCCGGATTGCCGCCCGAAGGGGACTGGGAGCCGAAGATCTCCACCATGCCCACCACGGTCCCCAGCAGACCCATGAGGGGCGCCACCGCCGCTATGGTCCCCAGGCTGGTGAGATAGCGCTCCAGATCGTGGGCCACGGCCCGGCCGGCCTCTTCCAGGGATTCCTTCATGAGTTCCCGGCTCAGGTTCACACTGCGCAGGCCCACGGCGAAGATCCGCCCCAGGGGAGAACCTGCCGCCAGGGCACGCATGATGTCCGGGCTGGGACCGTATTGGCGCAGGTTCTCCAGGGTCTGCTCCAGCAGGCCGGCGGGCAGCACCATGCTGCGGCGGAGGGTGTAGCTGCGTTCGAAGATGATAGCCAAAGCCAGGATGGAGGCGAGGATCAGAGGCCAGATTGGCCAGCCGGCAGCTTCGATGAGGGCGAGCAAGGCCGTATTCCCGGTGGAGATGAATTCTGCAACTGTAGCCTGGGCCCGGCAGCCAGGGCAAGCCGGCTGTTATACTGCCAGCGCCATGCAAAGCCCCCGTAATCACCGTCGATGATCAGTGATTGACTTATTTTGCCTTACAAGTTCTGAGGTAGCGAAACTGCCAGTTGG
>CAZVNY010000251.1:0-2536 GCA_964628785.1 uncultured Thiobacillus sp. | reverse complement strand
CAACCGGCCGCTCGAATGGATCCTCACCTCAAAGTTTGCCTTCTGAGCATCCGCTGCCATGACAAGACCGGCGCGCCCGAGACGGACGCGCCGACATCCCTTCCCCCATGCATCCAGCCCTCGTGTTCGGCTCATTCATCTTCTGGACGGCACTCGTCGCGTTGATTTCCTGGTGGGGCACACGCCGCGCGAACAACAACGACGCGCGCACGTATTTCCTCGCCGATCGCCGCCTGCCGTGGATCCAGATTGCGGGATCGCTGCTGCTGACGAATCTCTCGACCGAGCAGCTGGTGGGCCTCAACGGGGCGGCTTCAATCCACGGATTCGTGGTGATGGCTTGGGAAGTGGTTCCCGTCGTGGCCCTCATTGCCATGGCCGTCTATTTCCTTCCGCGTTATTGGTCGGGAAACATCACGACGATCCCGGAGTTTCTGGAGCAGCGCTATGATCGTCCCACGCGACGATTGCTCGGAGCGGTGCTCCTCGCCGCGCTTTCGCTGAACTTCCTCCCCTTCGTCCTCTATTCGGGCGGTGTGGCGATGAGCAGCATCTTCGGGGTTGACCATTACCTCGGAATCACGCCGGGCCAGTCATTTGTCATCATGGCATGGCTGATTGGCATCATCGGCGGTTTCTACGTCATCTTCGGCGGCATGAAGGCCGTCGCCCTGTCGGACACGGTCTATGGCATCGGCCTGCTGGTCGGCGCCTTCCTGATTCCGATCCTAGGATTGATCGCACTCGGACAGGGCGACTTCGGCGCGGGGATCACCCGGCTCCTTGAGCACCGCCGCCCGATGCTGGATCCCGTCGGCGGTCCGGCGTCCAATGTGCCCTTCTCCACGCTCTTCAGCGGCATGATGCTGATCAACCTGTTTTACTGGTGCACCAATCAGGTGATCGTGCAGCGTTCCTTCGGCGCCTCCTCCTACGCCGAGGCGCAGAAGGGCGTACTGGCGACCGCGTGGCTCAAGCTCCTCGGCCCCTTTTACCTCGTCCTGCCGGGAATCATCGCGGCCGAGATGTTTGGCGGCAGCATTGGCAACGGCGACCTTGCCTACGCCAGACTCGTCGAGGCGGTGCTTCCGACCGCATGGGTGGGCTTCTTCGCCGCCGTGCTGCTCGGTTCCATCATCAGTTCGTTCAACGGCGGCCTGCACAGTGCCTCGACCCTCTTCAGCGTCGATCTCTACAAGGTGTGGCTGAGGCCGGACTGCACGGAAGCCGAAATGCTCCGGGCGGGAAAATGGTTCGCGGTGGGCGTGTGCGTCGTCTCCATTGTCATCAGCAGCCTGCTCGGTGGCTCGGTGGACGGAATCTTCACGCTGATGAAGCGCCTGATGGCGGGCTTCAATATTCCGCTGCTCGCCGTGGTTGCCATGGGCATGCTCCCGACACGAGTGCCGGCCTGGGCCGCCAAGGTTTCGCTCGTCGCCGGAGTGGGAACCCATTTCCTGCTCCTGTACCTGTTCGCCGACGGCAGATTCGGGGTGACGATCCACTGGCTGCATCTGTCAGCACTCAACGGGCTGCTCCTTGTCGGCTTCATGACGCTGGCGGCGAGAATCAGCCCGCGGAGTGAAGCGCCCGCCCGTGCGGGGGGCAGCACGCCGGCCGGCGACCTGACACCCTGGCCCCATGTGCTCAGCAGCTCAATCGCCCTGATCCTCGCGGCCGTGCTGCTCTATGTGTTCTTCTGGAGGGTCTCCCTGCCTCCTTCTCCCTGAGGGTCCGAGTCCATGCCAGCAAACGCCACCTCAGGCACCTTGCAGCGAACCGCCGGCCACTCCGGTGGTGGCGACGCGTCACTCTCGCTCGAGACTTACATGGCTGATGCCCACACGCGGGTCTTCACCTGCAACGGCCGGAAACTCGTGTCCAAACTGGGACGCGACACCTTTCCCGGACAGCGCATCCACAAGCTGCCGCCGAAAGTCATCGAGTTTGCCTCCAGGCAACCGCTCACCTCGGCCCTGCTGCCATGCCGGATCGGTTATTTCCCGAACGCGAGAGGCCAGTGGGTCTCCCGGCCGAACGGTGACTGGGCCTTCACCCTGCTGTATTGTCTCGATGGCCGGGGCCACCTGCAACTTGCGAACACGAGGCACGTGATCAGACGCGGCATGTTCACGGTGCTGCGCCCGTTTGAATTTCACGCCTACGAAGCCGATGCGGCGCACCCGTGGTCCTATTACTGGATCCATTTCAACGGCACGCTCGCCCAACAGTATTTCGACCTGCTGACCGGCGGAGGCGGCAGGCAGTTCGTTTCGACCATTCCGCACATGAGCTTCGTGCAATCGTTCGAGAAGATTCTGGCCATTCTCAAAGACGGAACCGCGTATCGGATCCTCGTGCAGGCGTCCGCCACGCTGCACCAGCTGCTCGGCGATCTCTATGGCATGATATGCCACGGCAGCAGCCCGCCGGAAACCCGGGAAGCACGGGTCGAACGCACGATCGAGGTGATGCGCAACAATCTGTCCATGCACGTGAGCATCCAGGAACTCGCGGCCGTCGCCAACATGTCCCA
>CAZVNY010000250.1:0-2544 GCA_964628785.1 uncultured Thiobacillus sp. | reverse complement strand
AAGACCAACACCAGGGTCAACAGGACGAAAATCGTGCGATGCATGCCTTTCCTCCCTCCGTCAAACCAGACAGCCGGGCCTGGCGCCCGGTCTCGGTGAAATCCAGGTGGATGCGGATGTCCGGCAGGGGAAGCCCCCCCCCTGCCTTCTCAGGCCACTCCACCAGACAGACGCTGGCTGCATTGAAGTATTCACGAAAACCCGCATCTTCCCACTCATCGGGATCTGCAATCCGATACAAATCAAAGTGATATAGATTAAACCGCGACGGGGTGTAAAGTTCAACCAAAGTATAGGTGGGACTTTTCACCCTGCCCACATAACCCAATCCGCGCAACAGACCCCGGGCCAGGGTGGTCTTGCCCGCCCCCAGATCCCCCACCAGCCAGATGGACAGCCCCGGCTCCAGGTCCCGGGCCAGGCGTCCGCCCAGGGCCAGGGTAGCGGCCTCATCGGGCAGATCCAGGCTCAGGCTATCATCGCCCCCATGCATCAGACGGCCACCCCCGAACCCCGGGAGGCAATGAAGCCCACACTGCGGCAATGGGCGACGGAGCTGGGCTTTGCCAACCTGGGTTTCGCCAGGAGCACGCTGGAGGGGGCAGAAGAAGGGCTCATGAATTGGCTGGCTGCGGGTTACCACGGCAGCATGGATTATATGGCCCGGCACGGCGTCACCCGGGCCCGGCCTGGGGAACTGGTGCCGGGGACCTGTTCCATCCTCAGCGTGTGCCTGCCGTACCTGCCCGGTGGACAGGAGGCCTGGGCCACCCTGGAAGGCCCGCAACGCGCCTATGTGGCCCGCTATGCCCTGGGCCGGGACTACCACAAGCTCATGCGCCAACGCCTGCAGAAACTGGCCGACCGCATGCTGGAGAGCCTGGGCCCCTTCAACTACCGGGCCTTCTCCGACAGCGCCCCGGTCATGGAGGTGGCCATCGCCCGCAGCACCCGCCTGGGCTGGAAAGGCAAACACACCCTGCTGCTCACGCGGCAGGGTTCCTGGTTCTTCCTGGGGGAATTGTTCACCGACCTGCCCTTTCTGCCGGATGCCCCCCAGGCCGCCCACTGCGGCGATTGCCGGGCCTGCATGGACGTCTGTCCCACCCAGGCCATCCTGGCACCCGGTCTGCTGGACGCCCGGCGCTGCATTTCCTATCTCACCATCGAACATGCAGGTCCCATACCGGAGGAACTGCGTCCCCGCATGGGCAACCGCATCTACGGTTGTGACGATTGCCAGCTCATCTGTCCCTGGAACCGCTTTGCCCGGCCCCCCGCCCTGCCGGACTTCCTGCCCCGTCACGGCCTGGACCAGGCCGGCCTGCTGGAACTCTTCGCCTGGGACGAGGCCACCTTCCTCAGCCGTCTGGAAGGCTCCCCCATCCGCCGTATCGGCCACGAGCGCTGGCTGCGCAACCTGGCCGTCGCCCTGGGCAATGCCCCCTATCAGGCAGAAATCGTCGCGGCCCTGGCAGCGCGCATGGATCATCCCTCGGCCCAGTTGCGGGAGCATTTACAATGGGCCCTGAAACGTCAGCATCTGAGCCGCCAGAATCCCGAAAAATGAGTCTGCACCTCGACCCCAGCAGCCCCATTGGCGTATTCGATTCCGGCGTGGGAGGGCTCACCGTGGTACGCGCCCTCATGGAGCGACTACCCTTCGAATCCATCCATTATTTTGGCGACACGGCCCGGGTGCCCTATGGCGTCAAATCCGTGCAGACCATCGCCCACTACACCACCCAGATCACCGAATTCCTGCTCGCCAAACAGGTCAAGCTGCTGATCATCGCCTGCAACACCATGGCCGCCGTCTCCGCCCAAGTGGTGCGGGACCTCTCCCCCACCCCGGTGCTGGACGTCATCGAGGCCGGTGCCCTGGCCGCCCTGGCTGCCACGCAAAGCCAGCGCATCGGCGTCATCGGCACCCCCACCACCATCAACAGCAATGCCTACGCCCAGGCCATCCACACCATCGAGCCCCGGACCCGGCTCACCTCCCAGGCCTGCGCCCTGTTCGTGCCCCTGGTGGAAGAGGGCTGGCTGGAACACCCCGTCACCCGCCTGACCGCCCAGGAATACCTGCGCCCCGTGCTGGCGGAGGGGGTGGACACCCTGGTCCTGGGCTGCACCCACTACCCCCTGCTCAAACCCCTGCTGCAGGAAGTGGCGGGCCCCCAGGTCACCCTGGTGGACTCCGCCAACGCCATGGCGGAACGCACCGCGGCCCTGCTCACGGACATGGAACTGCACAACCCCAGACACAGCCCGCCGCAATATCATTTCTGGGTCACCGACGTGCCCCTGCGCTTCCAGAGCATAGGCGAACGCTTCCTGGGCCGCAGCCTGGCCAACGTGCATGTTGCCAGCCTTTGAAGCCGGCTCGGATCAGGAAAAGCTGATTAAACCTAAGTGTCAGGTACCGGAAGATCTGCCGGTCTAAGCACGAGATGTTGCTTCCCTGTCTTTTGTAAGCAACTGTTTTTATGGCGGAAGAGGTGGGATTCGAACCCACGAATGGTTGCCCATTGCCGGTTTTCA
>CAZVNY010000249.1:0-2546 GCA_964628785.1 uncultured Thiobacillus sp. | reverse complement strand
GACTCTCCAGGGTCTCCGGGTTGCCTTCATCCTGGTCACGCAGGGGGGAAACCAGGCGTACCCAGAAATCCCTGACCCTGGCACGGCGAAAGTGATCATGGATACTGTTTTGCAGGATGCGCTGAAACAACATGGGTAACTCGTCCACGGGTTTTTCGGCATAGCGCTCCACCAGCTTCATCATGGCGTTTTGCACCACATCCAGGGCGGCGTGGTGGTCCTGGATGGCATAAATGGCGTGCTTGAAGGCACGCCGCTCCACTTCCGCCAGAAAATGCTCGATCTCCAGAGGGGTTGCCACAGCTATCCAGGGATGTTCCTTTGCGCCACTATATACCAGACGCGGGTCCTGGACCGGGACCTGAATTGCAATGCCCGCTGCCTTGTCATACAATGTCTCGTTTTCCGAATCGACCCAGTAACTGGAGACAGGCATGTATGCTGTAATCAAGACCGGCGGCAAGCAGTACAAGGTGTCAGCCGGCGGCAAACTCAAGGTGGAAAGCCTGCCCGCGGACATCGGTGCCGAGGTGGAGATCAAGGACGTGCTCATGGTGGCAGATGGCGACAGCATCAGGGTGGGGACCCCCCTGCTGGACGGCGCCTCGGTGAAGGCCACGGTCCTCGCCCACGGTCGCCATGACAAGGTCATCATCTTCAAGATGAAGCGCCGCAAGCACCACCGCAAGACCCAGGGTCATCGTCAGAACTACACGGAAATCCGTATCGACGGCATTTCCGCCTGATCAGGAGCACAAGACATGGCACACAAGAAAGCAGGCGGCAGTTCCCGTAACGGCCGTGATTCCAAGCCCAAGATGCTGGGCGTCAAGCGCTATGGCGGTCAGTTCGTGCCCGCCGGCAACATCCTGGTGCGGCAACGGGGCACCCAGTTCCACCCCGGCGCCAATGTGGGCGTGGGCAAGGACTACACCCTCTTTGCCCTGGTGGATGGCGTCGTGGAATTCGCCGTCAAGGGCGACAAGAAGCGCCGTACCGTCAGCGTCATCCCCAGCGCTGCCTGAGCCGCCAGACCTGCAACACGCCATCCAGCGCAAAGGCCCTATCCACGGATAGGGCCTTTTAATTTGCGAGCCCGGGCATGAAATTCATCGACGAAGTCCGTATCGACGTGGCCGCCGGCAACGGTGGCAACGGCTGCGTGTCCTTCCGGCGGGAGAAATTCATCCCCAAGGGGGGGCCGGACGGGGGCGACGGCGGCCGGGGTGGCAGCGTCTGGGTCATGGCGGACCGCAACCTCAACACCCTGGTGGAATACCGCTACACCCGCCATTTCAAGGCCCGTAACGGGGAGAATGGCCGGGGCTCGGACTGCTACGGCAAGGGTGCCGACGACATCGTCCTCAAGGTCCCGGTCGGCACCGTGGTGCAGGATGACGACAGCGGCGAGCTCCTGGCGGATCTGGCCCGGGACGGCCAGAAGGCCCTGGTGGCCAAGGGCGGCAAGGGCGGTCTTGGCAACCTGCACTTCAAATCCAGCACCAACCAGGCCCCCCGCCAGTCCACTCCGGGGGAAGAAGGTGAAAAACGGCGCCTGCACCTGGAACTGAAGGTACTGGCGGACGTGGGCCTCCTGGGCATGCCCAACGCCGGCAAATCCACCTTCATCCGCGCCGTTTCCGCCGCCAGGCCCAAGGTGGGAGACTATCCCTTCACCACCCTGCACCCCAATCTGGGCGTGGTACGTGTGGATCGGGAACGCAGCTTCGTGATAGCCGATATCCCCGGTCTCATCGAGGGGGCCGCCGAGGGCCACGGCCTGGGTCACCAATTCCTGCGTCACCTGGCCCGTACCCGCCTGCTGCTGCATCTGGTGGATCTGGCCCCCCTGGATCCGGACACGGACCCGGTCCACGAGGCCCGGGCCATCGTCGAGGAACTGCGCAAGTACGACGAGGCCCTGTATCGCAAGCCCCGCTGGCTGGTGCTGAACAAGACGGACCTGCTCGCCCCTGAGGAGCGTGAGGAGCGTAACGCCGCCTTTGTCGAAGAATTGGCCTGGAGCGGACCCGTTTTCAGCATCTCCGCCATCAACGGTGCCGGCTGCCAGGCCCTGGTCTACGCCATAATGGAGCACCTGGAGGCCGAGCGTCAGGCCGCCCCTCCCGAGGATGACCCGCAATGAGTTCGTCCGTCATCAGTGAAGCCCGCCGCCTGGTGGTCAAGGTAGGCAGTGCCCTGGTCACCAACGACGGCCGGGGTCTGGATCATGACCGTCTGGCCCTGTGGTCCGAACAGATCGCCAAGCTCACCCATCTGGGCAGGGAGATCGTGCTGGTGTCCAGTGGGGCCATTGCCGAGGGCATGCAACGTCTGGGTTGGAACAAGCGTCCCAAAGCCATCAACGACCTGCAGGCCGCCGCCGCCGTGGGCCAGATGGGCCTCATCGAGGCCTACGAGCGCAGTTTTCGCGGCCACGGCCTGCACACCGCCCAGATCCTCCTCACCCACGCCGACCTGTCCAATCGGGAACGCTACCTGAATGCCCGCTCCACCCTGAGGCGCCTGCTGGAACTGCGGGTGGT
>CAZVNY010000248.1:0-2557 GCA_964628785.1 uncultured Thiobacillus sp. | reverse complement strand
GGCATCGAGGCCGCCGTGAGCCAGGTCAGGCCTGTGGCGACATCCACGGCCCTCGCAGAGCCCGTGGTCGAGCACTTACCCGCGTAATTTGCTCGGATATTGGGCTTACCTTATACTTGGTCTAATTCAGTATATCGGAACATATTCATGAGCATCTGCGACCCCATCACCGGTTGCCCCCCGGACCAGGCCCCCATAGCCGATGTCCAGAACTACCCGGACTCCCGCAAGATCGCCATCGACAAGGTGGGTATCAAAGCCATCCGCCACCCCATCAAGGTGCGGGACAAGAGCGCCGGTGTGCAGCACACCATCGCCACCTTCGGCATGTATGTCTATCTGCCGCACCACTTCAAGGGCACCCACATGTCCCGTTTCGTGGACATCCTCAACGGTTACGAGCGGGAAATCTCCGTGGAGTCCTTCGAGGACATGCTGCGCCAGATGGTGCTGAAGCTGGAGGCGGAATCCGGCCACGTGGACATGAGCTTCCCCTACTTTGTGAACAAGAAGGCCCCGGTATCCGGTGTGGAAAGTCTCATGGACTATGACATCACCTTCATCGGTGAGATCCGCAACGGGGAATACATCCAGAGCATGAAGGTCCTGGTGCCCTGCACCAGCCTGTGCCCCTGCTCCAAGAAGATCTCGGCCTACGGCGCCCACAACCAGCGCTCCCACGTCACCATCAGCGTGCGCACCAACACTTTCGTGTGGATCGAGGACATCATCCAGATCGCCGAGGATAACGCCTCCAGCCAGCTCTATGGCCTGCTCAAGCGGCCGGACGAGAAGTTCGTCACCGAAAAGGCCTACGACAACCCCAAGTTCGTGGAAGACCTGGTGCGAGACGTGGCCGCCGCCCTGAACAAGGATGCACGCATCGACGCCTATGTGGTGGAGGCGGAGAACTTCGAATCCATCCACAACCACTCCGCCTACGCCCTCATCGAGCGGGACAAGACGGCCAAGGCCTGAATGCTACCCACAGGGCAGCCGCAAGCCTGACGAACAGGCCATAATTACGGGACCTGCAAAGGAGGTCCCATCATGGAGTTCGTTGCCAACCTTCCCCCGACGCCACTTGCGCCAGCCAGCCACCCCTGGTTCGGCAGCCCTGGCGCGTCCCCGTATCCGGCCTGAACGCCATGCACGGCATCATCACCCTGCCCCACCTGCGCACCCTGCTGGGCCTGCGGGTACGGCACCTGGGGGAGGTCTGTGTAGTGATCGAGGTACTGGACGACCCACCCTCCCTGGTGCTGCAGGCAGATGGTCAGGCCAGCCTCATGGCGGATCATCACGGCCGTCCCTTTGAATACGCTCAGCGCACCCACACCCTACCGGTGCTCACGGAAGATCGCACCGGCCTGAACGACGCCCTGCTGGACCTGGAGATCCTGGATTGAAGCGACGCATGGCCCTGGCACCCTGCATCTCGATGGCATGAAGCGGCCCTCCGCCCTGGTCCCCGTCATTGCCGGCTTCGGCGTCATGCTGCTGCTCCTGGCCGCGGTCACCGCCATCGGCGTCACCTATGTGGGCTGGCTCAGCGAGCAGCTCACCGCCATCGTGGCCGAACGCAACGAGAAATCCGAACTGGCCACGGCCATGCGCGCCATCCATGAGGCCCGCCACCAGGCCCTGGTGCTGGCCAGCGACACCACGGACCCCTTTCTGCGGGATGAGGAACTCATGCGTTTCTCCCGTCTGGCCCAGGAATTCATCCAGGATCGGGACAAGTTCCTCTCCCTGCCCCTGGATCAGGACGAGGTGGATCTGTGGCACCGCATCCGGATTGAGGCACGGCAGGTGGAAGAGCATGCCGAGCGGATCGTGGATCTGCTCCAGGAAGATCAGCTGCCGGAGGCCAAGCTGCTGAGCCGCCATACCCTGCTGCCCCTGCAGGAAGCCATGATGGCCAAGTGGGGTGAGCTGGTGGACATGCAACGGGCAAAAAATCAGGCGGCCATGACGGAAGCCCGCCAGGCCAGCGCCCAGGCCCGTCACCTCACGGTGGGGCTATCCGCCGGGGCCTTTCTCGTGGGCCTGGTCATCGCCGTGTTCGTCATCCGTCTCAGTCGCCGCCTGGAGCACAGCCTGTACGAGGAAAAGGAGGCCGCCGAGTTCACCCTCCAGACCATCGACGATGCCGTGCTGCGCTTCGATACCCGGGGCCAGCTCACCTACCTCAATCCCGTGGCCGAACATCTGCTAGGACTGGATGCGGACACCTTTCAGGGGCATGCCCTGGTCTCCCTGTTGCGTCTGTACGAAAAAGGCAGCCGCAGCGACCTCACCCAGACCCTGTTGACGGATACCCTGCAGGGCAGTCGGCAAAGCCTGCCCGGCATGGCCTATCTGCAATCCGCATCCGGACTGGAGTACGAAGTGGAAGGCAGCAGCGCCCCCATTCATGACAGCAAAGGGGCCATCCAGGGCGGTGTGCTGGTGCTGCGGGACGTGACGGAGTCCCGGGCGGACAACCGCCAGATCATCTGGAAGGCGGATCACGACGAGCTTACGGGCCTCATGAACCGGCACGCCCTGGAAAACC
>CAZVNY010000247.1:0-2588 GCA_964628785.1 uncultured Thiobacillus sp. | reverse complement strand
CTCCGAGGTACTCTCGCCGGTGACGGGACAGGCGGTGCATTGGCCGGTGTTTCGCGGCGGCGACGAAGTGATGACCCTGCAGATGCGCTATACGGAGTGCTACGGCTACATGCGCCAGGTGGCGGATGCGCCGGGCAGTGCCCGTTTGAACAACCTGGAGTATTTCCACGCCTATATGAGCAACGCTCTGCTTCTGCAGGCATCGGTGTTCCGCAAGTAGGGACGAAGTCTCGCTACGCGCGAGTTTCACGTTAAAAAGCCCTTTTTGCAGGGCTTGGAGGCTGACAGGTGTCGATGGACTGGTGTTAGAGCAATCTACCTCATACACTGGCCCATCGCTACCATTTACGCTATTCCGGGTAGTCGTGACAATTCAATTTACATCCAACGAGGAGAAGCCCCATGTCCATGACCCGTCGTGAATTCATGCAGGTTCTTGCCGCTGCCGCGGCCACCGGTTTTGCCCTGGACAGCAAGTCCGCGCTGGCCGGGACGGCGCCTGCCGGCTATTACGACGTTCCCGCCTTCGGCAACGTGTCCTTAATGCACATCACCGACTGTCACGCCCAATTGCTGCCCGTGTATTTCCGCGAGCCCAACGTGAACCTGGGTGTGGGTGAGGCCGTGGGCAAGGTGCCCCATCTGGTGGGGGACCATCTTCTCAAGCATTTCAATATCCCGAGAAATTCCATCGATGCCCACGCCTTTACCTATCTGGACTTCGAGGCGGCTTCCCGCACCTATGGCCGGGTGGGGGGCTTTGCTCACCTGAAGACCCTGGTGGATCGGGTACGGGCCCAGCGTCCCGGCTCCCTGCTGCTGGATGGCGGCGATACCTGGCAGGGTTCCGCCACCGCTCTGTGGACCAACGCCCAGGATATGGTGGATGCCTGCATTGCCCTGGGGGTGAACGTCATGTGTCCCCACTGGGAGATGACCTATGGTGCCGACCGGGTCATGGAGATCGTGGAGGGTGACTTCAAGCGGGCCGGGGTGGAGTTCGTGGCCCAGAACGTCATCACCACCGACTTCGGCGATCAGGTGTTCAAGCCCTATGTGATGAAGGACATCAACGGCGTGCAGGTGGCCATCATCGGCCAGGCCTTCCCCTATACGCCGGTGGCCAACCCCCGCTGGATGGTGCCGGAATGGTCCTTTGGCATTCGCGACGACAGCATGCAGGAGTTTGTCAACGAAGCCCGGGGCAAAGGTGCCCAGGTGGTGGTGGTGATCTCCCACAACGGCATGGACGTGGACATCAAGATGGCCAGCCGGGTCACCGGCATCGACTGCATCTTCGGCGGCCATACCCATGACGGCGTGCCCGAGCCCGTGCAGGTGAAGAATGCCGGTGGTGTCACCCTGGTGACCAATGCCGGCTCCAACGGCAAGTTCCTCGGGGTGATGGACTTCGACGTGCGCAATGGCAAGGTCCAGGGCTGGAAATACCGCCTGTTGCCGGTGTTCTCCAACCTGTTGCCGGCGGATGCGGGCATGGAGGCCCTCATCAAGAAGATCCGCGCGCCCTTCGAGGCACAGCTGAACGAAAAGCTGGCCATTACCGAGGGCGTACTCTATCGTCGCGGCAACTTCAACGGCACCTATGACCAGATGATCTGTGACGCCCTCATGAAGGTGAAGGGGGCCGATGCCGCCTTCTCGCCGGGCTTCCGTTGGGGCACCAGTCTGCTCTCCGGTGATGTCATCACCATGGAGCGACTCATGGACCAGGTGGCCATCACCTATCCGGCCACCACCCTCACGGAGATGACCGGTGAAACCATCCACACCATCATGGAAGACGTCTGCGACAACCTGTTCAACGTCGATCCCTATTACCAGCAGGGGGGTGACATGGTGCGCGTGGGCGGCATCAATTACACCATCGATCCCAACAAGGACATCGGCAAGCGCATCACCAACATGACCTTGAAGGGCAAGGCGGTGGATCCCAACAAGAAATACAAGGTGGCGGGTTGGGCGCCGGTGGCCGAAGGCGTGCAGGGCACCCCCATCTGGGACGTGGTGGCCGAGTATCTGCGTGACCAGAAGGTCATCAAGCCGGTGAAGCTGAACGAGCCCAAGGTGGTGGGCATGGCCGGCAACCCGGGCATGGAAGTTTAAGCAGCACGGCATTCCACATGGTTCGAGGGGGGCTTGGTGCCCCCCTTTTTCATGCCCCGTCTCCCGGAGTGCGCCGCCCACTCAGCCGACACCTGTGGAGGTCAGGCTGGTGGCGCCGCCTGTGCCGCCACTCAGTGCGGAGGCGTGGCGACTGGCCGCCGGCTACACCCGCAAGAACAGCAAGCGCTACCGCCATGCCTGGGGACAGCAGCTCAGGAGCATGATGGGTGCCGCCGTGGCGGGACCGGATCAGGGCATGCTGCGTTTCCGTATCACCATCAACGCGGATTGCCTGCCGGATCCTCCCAGGAGAAGGAGGTGGAAGAATGTGATCTGCGTTCCACCGCCGCCACCATCGAAGAGGAGGCGGGGGAGCTCAGATGCCAGATGGAGTTGTATCGCTGGGGCCGCTGAGCCCCGGCGCCGGGGTGTGTGCGGGGACGGGCCCTCAGTCGGGCAGCAGG
>CAZVNY010000246.1:0-2608 GCA_964628785.1 uncultured Thiobacillus sp. | reverse complement strand
CGACGTATCCCGGGTGGTGAACGGCGGTGAGACCAACTACGTCATGGCCACCCTGGCCATCTATCTGGACCTGTACAACCTGTTCGTGAACCTGCTGCAACTGCTCATGGCCTTCATGGGCGAGCGGGACTGAACCTGAAGACCCACCGCAGGGGCGGCAACTGCCGCCCTTTTTTTGTTGCTCGCTGCGCTTCCAGGTTCCTGTCATGAGCACACCGGTCATCCTCACCAGCGGCGAGCCGGCCGGTATTGGCCCGGATCTGGGTGTGCTGCTGGCCCAGAGGCCACTGCAGGTACCCGTGGTCCTGCTGGCCGATCGCAGGGTGCTGGAAGAGCGGGCGACCCAGTTGGGTTTGCCCTGCCACATACCCGCTTACCCCGCAGAGCCAGGCCAGAATCTGAGTCTCTTGCACATGCCTGCCCCCGCAGCGGTCCAGGCCGGTGTATTGAACAGCACCAACGGCGCCTATGTCCTGGACACCCTGAGACGGGCCGTACAGGGCTGTCAGCGGGGTGAATTTGCTGCACTGGTGACGGGCCCGGTGCACAAGGGCGTGATCAATGATGCGGGCATACCCTTCAGCGGCCACACGGAATTCCTCGCGCAGCTGACCCACACCCCTCGTGTGGTGATGATGCTGGCGGGGGGCGGCATGCGGGTGGCCCTGGTGACCACCCACCTGCCCCTGCGCCAGGTGGCGGATGCCATCACTCCCCAGGCCCTGGAAGACACCCTGAGAATCCTGCATAAGGCCCTGGTGCGGGATTTCGGCCTGCCAGCCCCCCGCATCCTGGTGGCCGGACTCAATCCCCATGCCGGCGAGGGGGGGCACCTGGGGCGGGAGGAGATCGAGATCATCCAGCCCGTATTGCAGCGCCTGCAACAGGCAGGCCTGCAGCTGCAGGGCCCCTTGCCCGCCGACACCCTGTTCCAGCAAAAATACCTGGCCCGGTGTGATGCCGTGCTGGCCATGTACCACGACCAAGGCCTGCCGGTGCTCAAGCACGCCAGCTTCGGCGCGGGGGTGAACATTACCCTGGGCCTGCCCATCATCCGCACCTCGGTGGACCACGGCACGGCTCTGGAGCTGGCCGGCCAGGGGCAGGTGAACGCCGGCAGCCTGGAAGCGGCCCTGGCTACGGCAATACAGATGGCGGCCCAGCGCCAGGGCAGCGGGGGATTGGTAGCGTGACGCACGCCCTGCCCCGGGCCAAGAAGCACCTGGGCCAGCATTTTCTCGTGGACCCCCACTACATAGAGCGCATCGTGGCGGCCATCGCCCCCCGGGCAGACGATGTCATGGTGGAGATCGGCCCCGGGCCCGGGGCCCTCACCCGTCCCCTGCTGGCACTGCTCCGACACCTGCATGTGGTGGAGTTCGACCGGGACATGGTGGCCCGGCTGCAGGCCGAATTTCCGCCCCAGCACCTCAGCGTGCATCATGCCGACGCCCTGAGCTTCGATTTTGGCCGCTTGGGCACGGGTCTGCGGGTGGTGGGCAATCTACCCTACAACATCTCCTCGCCCCTGCTCTTCCACCTGGCGGAATTCGCCGGCGGCATCCGGGACATGACCTTCATGCTGCAACGGGAGGTGGTGGAGCGCATGGCCGCCGAGCCAAACACGCCGGCATACGGCCGCCTGTCGGTGATGCTCCAGGCCCGCTGCGCGGTGCGCAAGCTGTTCAATGTGCCTCCGGGGGCCTTTCTGCCACCCCCCAAGGTGGATTCCGCCATCGTGGCCCTGCTGCCCCTGCCCCCGGAGGCCGTCCCCTACGCAGACCACTCCACCTTTGCCCAGGTGGTCGGCCGGGCCTTCGGCCAGCGCCGCAAGACCCTGCGCAATACCCTCAAGGGCATGGTGACGGAGAGCCATTTCGCCGCCCTGGACATGGACCCGGGCCGCCGCGGAGAGACCCTGAGCGTGGCCGAGTTCGCCGCCCTGGCCAACCACCTGCACAGGGCCGGGTAGAATCCCGGCGATGACCTCCACTGTCACCCCTTCCGCAAGCCCCATTGCCACCGGGACAGACACCCCATCCAGTGCGGTCTGCTTCCACTGCGGTGAGCCCGTCCCCCGGGGTTCCAGCTATGTGATCCAGTATCAGGGCATGGCCAAGCCCGCCTGCTGCCTGGGCTGCCAGGCCGTGGCCCAGACCATCATCGATGCCGGCAATGCGGACTATTACCGCCTGCGCACGGACAAGCCCCCCACGCCGGAGGCCGCCCTGGAGGAGCTGCGCAACCTCAAGCTCTACGACCTGCCGGAAGTACAGAGCAGCTTCGTCAACAGCGACGCGGACAACGCCAATCTGCGGGAGGCCAACCTGATCCTGGAGGGCATCGTCTGTGCCGCCTGCATCTGGCTGAACGAGCGCCATCTGTTGCAGCTGCCCGGGGTGTTGGGCGTGGACATCAACTTCTCCACTCACCGCGCCCGGGTGCGCTGGGACAACAGCCGGCTACAGCTCTCCGACATCCTGCAAAGCATCCAGGCCATCGGTTACCTGGCCTATCCCTTCGATGCCAGCCGCCAGGAGGCGCTGTTCCGCAAGGAACGCAACACCGCCATCCGCCGCCTGGCCATTGCCGGCCTGGGCATGATGCA
>CAZVNY010000245.1:0-2610 GCA_964628785.1 uncultured Thiobacillus sp. | reverse complement strand
CCCCGCCGATTCGATGACGTCCGGGTAGATGGTGCCCTGAGCCAGCCATTTGGCGTTCTGCAGCTTGGCGGATTCGGCCTGGAACACGGCGACGAATTCGGCGCCGATGATCTTGCGTTTTTTCTCCGGGTCGGTGATGCCGGCCAACTTGCTCATGAACTGTTCCGAGGCATTCACGTGGATGACCTTCACCCCCAGGTTTTTTGCGAAGGTCTGCATGACCTGCTGGGCCTCGTTCAGCCGCAGCAGGCCGGTATCCACGAACACGCAGGTGAGCTGCTCGCCGATGGCGCGATGGATCAGGGCCGCTGCCACGGAAGAGTCCACGCCGCCGGACAGGCCCAGGATGACTTCGTCGCTCCCCACCTGGGCGCGGATCCTGGCCACGGCCTCGGTGATGTAGTCCGGCATGTTCCAGTCCTGGCCACAACCGCAGATGTCATGCACGAAACGGCCCAGCAGGGCCTTGCCCTGGAGGGTGTGGGTGACTTCCGGGTGGAACTGCACGCCATAGAAATGCCGCTGCGCGTCAAACATCCCGGCGATGGGGGTGGTGGCGTTCTCGCACAGTACCTGGAAGCCCGGGGGCAGGCTTTCCACCTGGTCGCCATGGCTCATCCAGACGTCCAGCCAGGCCTTGCCGTCCGGGTCCTGGCGATCCTGGATGTCGGACAACAGGCGGGAATGGCCGTGCATGCGCACCTCAGCATAGCCGTATTCATGATGCTTGGCATTGGTGACCGTACCGCCCAGCTGGGTGGCCATGGTCTGCATGCCGTAGCAGATGCCCAGTACCGGCACCCCCAGCTCGAACACTGCCTGGGGGGCCCGGGGAGGCTCTTCCGCCATCACCGAGGCCGGCCCACCGGAGAGGATGATGCCGGCCGGGGCGAATTCCCGGATGAAGGCATCGCTCACGTCGTAGGGATGCAGCTCGCAATAGACGTTGTGCTCGCGCACGCGCCGGGCTATGAGTTGGGTGAACTGGGAACCGAAGTCGAGGATGAGGATTTTCTGGTGCATGGCGTGGACTCAAAAAAGGAGGGAGGGTTTACAGACCCGCCCTCCTCCATGGCATGGGGTGATTGGCAGTCGGGGCTCAACCCACGTGGTAGTTGGGGGCTTCCTTGATGATCTGCACGTCGTGTACGTGGGATTCCTTCATGCCCGCGTTGGTGATTTCCACGAACGCGGCAGTCTCGTGCAGGCGTTCGATGCCGGCAGCCCCCAGATAGCCCATGGAGGAACGCAACCCCCCCATGAGCTGGTGCAGTACGGTGAGGGCGCTGCCCTTGTAGGGCACCCGGCCTTCGATGCCTTCCGGCACCAGCTTGTCCGCGTTGGCCTCGTTGTCCTGGAAGTAACGGTCCTTGGAGCCCTGCTGCATGGCGCCCAGGGAACCCATGCCCCGGTAGGACTTGTAGGCACGCCCCTGGAAGAGCTCGATCTCCCCGGGGGCTTCCTCGGTACCCGCCAGCAGGCCCCCCAGCATGACGCAGTGACCGCCGGCAGCAATGGCCTTGGCGATATCGCCAGAGTAGCGGATGCCGCCATCGGCGATGAGGGGCACGCCGGTGCCCGCCAAGGCCTGGGCCACATTGGCCACGGCGGAGATCTGGGGCACGCCCACGCCGGCCACGATGCGGGTGGTGCAGATGGAGCCGGGGCCTATGCCCACCTTCACGGCGTCGGCGCCATGGTCCATCAGGGCCCGGGCCGCATCCCCCGTGGCGATGTTGCCGCCGATGATCTGCACATGGGGATAGCGGGTCTTGGCCCACTGCACCCGTTGCAGCACACCCTGGGAGTGGCCATGGGCGGTATCCACCACGATGACGTCCACCCCGGCCTCCACCAGGGCGGCGATGCGCGCCTCGTTTTCCGGGCTCACGCCCACGGCGGCCCCCACCAGCAGGCGGCCCAGGCCGTCCTTGTTGGCCATGGGGTATTCGCTGGACTTGTTGATGTCCTTGACGGTGATGAGCCCTTTCAGCTCGAAGGCGTCATTCACCACCACCAGGCGCTCCAGGCGGTGCTTGTGCAGCAGGGCCACCACCTCTTCCTTGCCGGCGCCCTCCTTCACCGTCACCAGGCGCTCCCGGGGCGTCATGATCTCCCGCACCTTGTGTTCCATGTTGGTTTCGAAGCGCAGGTCCCGGTTGGTGACGATGCCCTGGACCTTGCCGCTGGCATCCACCACCGGCAGGCCGGAAATACGGTGCTGGTGGGTGATGTCCAGCACATCCCGCACACTCATGTCCGGTGAGATGGTGATGGGGTCCTTCACCACGCCGGATTCATGGCGCTTCACCTTGACCACCTCGGCAGCCTGCTGCTCGGGGGAGAAATTCTTGTGCACGATGCCTATGCCGCCCTCCTGGGCCATGGCGATGGCCATGGGGGCTTCGGTGACCGTATCCATGGCGGCGGACACCACAGGTATATTCAGGGTGATTTCCCGAGTCAGGCGGGTTTTGAGGCTTACATCGCGGGGAAGAACGCCGGAAAAGGCGGGAACGAGCAGAACGTCGTCAAACGTCAGGGCTTTCTGCAGAATACGCATGGGGGACCTTCTCGCGCAAAATCGCATTATACAGAAGCAGTCACCGG
>CAZVNY010000244.1:0-2622 GCA_964628785.1 uncultured Thiobacillus sp. | reverse complement strand
GCGCTGCAGGGGCAGCAGCGCCTCGAGGGCCTCCGCGCGCTCGGCCTTGGTGCGCGCCATGATCATCTTCTGCACGATCCCGAGGCGCTCGGCCTCGAAGAACATGTGCTCGGTGCGCACGAGGCCGAGGCCCTCCGCGCCGTAGGCCCTGGCCCGCCGCGCGTCGGCAGGGTAGTCGGCGTTGGCGCGCACGCCCAGCGTGCGGATGGCGTCCGCCCATGCCAGGAGCTTCGTGAGGTACGGGTTGTCGATGTCGGGGATGACGGTGGGCAGGGCGCCTAGGTACACGTCACCGACAGTGCCGTCTATGGAGACGACGTCGCCCTCCTTGATGACGATGTCGCCGACGGTCATCTCGCGCTTGTCGAGGTCGATGGCGAGGGCGGCAACGCCCACGACGGCGGGTTTGCCGAACTGCCTGGCGACGAGGGCGGCGTGGCTGGTGCGGCCGCCGGAGCTCGTCAGGATGCCCTTGGCGGCGAGCATGCCGTGCACGTCGTCGGGTTTCGTCTCGGGGCGGACCATGACGACGTCGCGGCCGTCCTTCGCCCACCGTTCCGCGGTGTCGGCGTCGAAAGCGACGATGCCCACCGCGGCGCCGGGCGAGACGTTGAGGCCCGCGGCCAGCTTGTTGGCGGCCTTGCGCGCCGTGGCCTCGAACTGCGGGTGCAGGAAGTAGTCGATCTGCTCGGGCTTGACCCGCTTGACGGCCTCGCTGCGCTCGATGAGGCCTTCCTCCACCATGTCGACGGCGATGCGGACCTCGGCCTGCGCCGTGCGCTTGCCGTCGCGGGTCTGCAGGATCCAGAGCTTGCCGTGCTCGACGGTGAACTCCATGTCCTGCATGTTGCGGTAGTGGCGCTCGAGCCGCTTGGCGATGGCGGCGAACTCGGCGAACGCCTTCGGCATGACGTCCGCCAGCTCCTCCAAGGGCTGCGTGGTACGGATGCCGGCCACCACGTCCTCGCCCTGGGCGTTGACGAGGAAGTCGCCTTCCAGGTGGTTCTCGCCCGTCGTGGCGTTGCGGCTCATGGCCACGCCCGTCGCACAGTCCTCGCCCATGTTGCCGAACACCATGGCCTGGATGTTCACGGCCGTGCCGAGGTCGTGCCTGATGCCGGCCGCGTTGCGGTAGTCGATGGCCCGTTTGCCGTTCCAGGAGCGGAACACGGCCTCCGTGGCCAGGCGCAGCTGCTCGAGGGGCTCCTCGGGGAACGGCGCGCCCGTGTACGTGCGCACGATCTCCTTGAACTTGCGCGTGATCTCCTGCCAGTCGACGGCCTGCAGCTCGGCGTCGACCTTGACGCCGGCCGCGTTGCGCCGCGCCGTGATGACGGCCTCGAAGACCTCGTCAGGCACCCCTAGCACGACGCTGCCGAACATCTGCACGAGGCGCCGGTAGGAGTCGTAGACGAAGCGCGGGTCGGCGGTGAGGGCGATCAGCCCGCGCGCCACGTCGTCGTTCAGACCGATGTTGAGGATGGTGTCCATCATCCCCGGCATGGAGAACTTGGCGCCCGATCGGCAGGAGACGAGGAGCGGCTTGGCGGGGTCGCCGAACGTCTTCTCCGTCTCCTCCTCGACGCGCCGCAGCGCCGCGAGCTCCTGCTCCCACATGCCGTCCGGGAACCGGCCGCCCGCGGCGAGGTAGGCGTTGCACGCCTCCGTCGAGACGGTGAAGCCCGGCGGCACGGGCACGCCGAGCCGCGTCATGTCGCCCAGGTTGGCACCCTTACCGCCCAGGAGCGCGCGAGCGCCGTCCCAGCTGCCCTTCAGGTCCTCGGCGATCCCGACCTCCGAGAACAAGTAGACCCACTTCTTGCTCATCGCGACTCCTTCCCGGACGTGCCGCCCTTCAGCTCTTCCTTGCGGTCGCCCGCATCCAAGTCGAGCCTAAGGGCGTCGGCACGGTTCCCGGCAGAGGCGGAAGTCCTCGCGCCTCGCTTCCGCATCGACCGCTCCTTACCAGCGCCCTGGCGGCCACGACCTCCGGCCCCGCCGGCCCTCATTGGCCCACCCGGTACCCGAAGGCGTAGCCGGAGAGCGCCTTGAGGTAGTTCGCGCGCTCGAACGCCTCCGGCTCCGGCGCGGAGAGCTGGGAGAGCGCGCCGCGCAGTTCGGAGACGTTGTCGTACCCGCGCCCACGCATCCACGCCTGCAACTCGCCCAGGACGGTGTTCACGTGCTCCGGGCCGTGCTGGAGCAGCGCCGACGTCATCGTCACGACATCGGCCCCGGCCAGGAGCAGCTTCACGATGTCGGAACCGTCATGCACGCCACCCGCGCCGGCCAGGTCGAGGTGCACGCGGCCGCGCAGGATGGCGACCCAGCGCAGGGCGAGGCGCGCCTCCGCGCTGGTCGAGAGGACGAGGCTCGGCACGACGTCCAGCTCGTCCAGGTCGATGTCGGGCTGGTAGAAGCGGTTGAAGAGCACGACCCCGCTCGCGCCGGCCCCGGCTAGGCGGCCGACGAAGTGAGGAAGAGAGGAGAACCACGGCCCGAGCTTGACGGACACTGGCACGCCGACCTCGCTCGTGACGGCGTGCACGATGTCACACGTGCGCCGCTCTATCTCCTCGGCGCCGACCGCGGGATCGGTGGCGAGGAAGTACGTGTTGAGCT
>CAZVNY010000243.1:0-2622 GCA_964628785.1 uncultured Thiobacillus sp. | reverse complement strand
AGGCCGCCACGGTGCGTTGGGTGTGTTCTCCCGCCTCCATCCAGTCGTAATGCACACGGCGGATGCGGGCATCGGGTTGCAAGGCGGCCACCGCCGGCAGCTGCAGCACCCGCCCCAATAGCTCGGTCAGCTCCTCCTGGCGGCGGCTGGAGAGCAGGAAATCCCAGAACGCACGGAAACTCTTGCCCTGATCGGAATCGGCAATGGCATCGCGCTCGCCCATGATCTCCTCAAGCAGCGCCCCCTTGCTGCCCTCCCACAGCGCAATGCGCTCCCGCACGCGCCGGTCCAATTGGCGGAAGTTGTGCTCCACCTCGCGGAAGTCGGTAAGCAACTCCCGGGCGCCCTGCGTGAACTGCTGGAAGCGATCCTTCAGCGCCGTGTCATCCAGCAACGGCACATCGCCCGCCAGCACCCGGGCAATCTCGGCATCGATCGCGTCGCGCTTCCTGTTGAGTTCGGCGATGCGCTTGGCCGGGTCGGCCTCGCTGCCCTCACTCATCTGCTTGAGCAGATCGAACAGCGTGCGCAAGCGGGATTCGGTGCCGACGAACTGCCGTTCGGCAAGGCCCGCCAGCCAGGCGATGGCCTTCTCGGTCGCGGGTGCCAGGTCGAATTGCGCCTCATCGGTGCCAGGCTTGTAAAACTTGCGCAGCCATGCTTTTTCCGGCGAGGCCC
The DNA here is from genome assembly GCA_964628785.1 of uncultured Thiobacillus sp. Taxonomy (GTDB): domain Bacteria; phylum Pseudomonadota; class Gammaproteobacteria; order Burkholderiales; family Thiobacillaceae; genus PFJX01. Next base: position 1,944 of record CAZVNY010000243.1, on the reverse strand, counting down.
AGTCGTTCAGGTATTCCAGCGCAGACTTGGGAAATGTGCTTTCACCCAGTTGCAGGCGCAAGGCGTACAACTCGTCTTCCAGTGCCTCGGACAAATCTGCCGCCGCCATCACCCGCACATTGGGGGCCACGAATGTCCGGTGCAGAAAGCTCGCCACCAAGGGTGCATGGTCCGAACGCAATAGCCGCCATGCGGGGTGGTGGATGCGCAGGGTATCGAGGGTGACGAAGTCGAGCGTCATGGGCAAACCGATCCGTCTAGGCAAACGCTGAGCAAATCCATTGTTGTCATCGCGAGGAGCGAAGCGACGTGGCGATCCAGAAATTATTGATTTTGCATGGATTCTGGATTGCCGCGCTGCCCTCGCCATGACGGGTTTAAACAGCCCGGGCTCGTTCGCGATGGAGTTGTCTGCGCACTGAACAAAGCTTGCAGCATAGAGCTGCTGCTCCCATACCGTATTCTGGCGATTCCACCAAGGTCATCAAGGCTCTGCTGGCCGGTGGACTCATCATGGAATACGCAGACAACCATCCGCTCAACGACACCGACTACACAGACTTCGGTTAATGCCACCTCATGCCATGTTGACCATGGTCATCGAAGTGATGCGCAAGACAGGCGGCGCGCCCGCCGCTTGGATGATGGCTGGCAGCAGCTGGCAGCTCCACCACGTCATGGACGTAGTTAACAAAAAAGCTAGGCGGAAAGCCTGACTTCAAAATCGGTGGTGGACCGAAAGGGGATCGAACCCTCGACCTCCGCATTGCGAACGCGGCGCTCTCCCAGCTGAGCTATCGGCCCAAATTCGGCGCAGAGTATATCGCCAAAACCCTGCTGCACAGTCAGCGTGTCTGCCGGCGCGTCAGCAGCCAGACACCGATGAGAAGCATGGGCAGGGACAGCCATTGCCCCATGCTGATCAGGTAGGAATGGCCGAAAATGCCCGCATCCGGTTCGCGAAAGTATTCGGCCACGAAGCGGAACACCCCATAGCCCAGCAGGAACAGGCCCGAGACCGCACCCACGGGTCTGGGACGGGCGGCAAACCACCACAGCAGCAGGAACAGGGCCAGGCCTTCCAGCCCGGCCTGATAGAGCTGGGAAGGGTGGCGCGGCAGGGCATCCACATGGGGAAAGACCATGGCCCAGGGCAGGTCCGCTGGGGCGGTCCGGCCCCACAGTTCGCCATTGATGAAATTGCCGATGCGGCCAAAGGCCAGGCCCAGGGGCACCAGGGGGGCGATGAAATCCCCCATCTGGAGAAAGCTGCGCCCGCTCTTGCGCCCGTAGGCCCAAAGTGCCAACAGCACACCCAACATGCCACCGTGGAAGGACATACCCCCCTTCCACACCGCCAGGATCTCGGCCGGGTGTTGCAGGTAATAATCCGGCTCATAGAACAGGACCTGGCCCAGACGTCCGCCCAGCACCACCCCCAGCACCCCCCAGAACAGCAGGTCGTCCAGCTCCTGGCTGCGCCAGCCCAGATCCGGCCGGTGACGGATGCGGTAACGCCCCAGGATGATGACGGCGGTAAAGGCGGCCAGATACATGAGGCCGTACCAGTGCACGTTCAGGGGCCCAAGGTGCAGGGCTACGGGGTCGATCTTGGGGTAAGTCAGCATGTTGGACGGGGTTTGCCGGGATGGCCTGGGATAAAATGCCGCGAATTATAGAGACCGAAGGTTGCCGACATGCCCCAGTACCGTTCCCGCACCTCCACCCATGGCCGCAACATGGCCGGCGCCCGCGCCCTGTGGCGGGCCACCGGCATGAAGGAGGACGATTTCGGCAAACCCATTATTGCCGTGGTGAACTCCTTCACCCAGTTCGTGCCCGGCCACGTGCACCTGAAGGACATGGGTCAGCTGGTGGCCCGGGAGATCGAGGCCGCCGGCGGCGTGGCCAAGGAATTCAACACCATTGCCGTGGACGACGGCA
>CAZVNY010000242.1:0-2633 GCA_964628785.1 uncultured Thiobacillus sp. | reverse complement strand
CGTGCCGCTCCTGACCACCGCGCAGGTTCTGGAGATCGCCAGGACCCGGCCGCTGCGCACGCCCCAGCCGTGGTGGCTCGACAACGGGCCGCTGACGCCCGGCGACTTCGGCGTTGAGCTGCCGACAGTGTTCGCGCCCGATCCCGCCCTCGACCCGCCGGGCAGCGGTGTCTATGTGCCGAAGGCGGACAAATATCCGTGGGCGCCCGACACCTACTTCGCGTTCCCGGTGATGTATTTCGACTACGAGGGGCCGCTCCAGCCTGCCACGCGGCGCGTGCTCTACGAGGACAAGTCCCGCCTACTCGGCTCGGGCAACGTCGAGACGCAGGTGGCCGTGAGCCGCGACGGCGTGCATTGGCACCGCTTTCCTTCGCCGACCTACCTTCAGGTCGGCGCCTACCAGGGCCGCTCCCTGCACCAGATCTACATCGCCGAGGGCATGGTCCGGCGCGGCGACGAGATCTGGCAGTATTTCTACGGCCAGGAGGAGTATCACTCGCCGGCGAAGCGCAACCGCGAGGGGAACGGTGTCTATCGCGCGGTGCAGCGGCTCGACGGTTTCGTGTCGGCTGACGCCCCCTATGAGCGGCTGGGCGAGATCGTGACCCGGCCGTTCACCTTCAAGGGCCGCCGGCTCGTCCTTAACATCAACACCGGCGGCATGGGCTACGCCCAGGTTGGGTTGCTTGACGAAGCCGGCCGTCCGGTTCCCGGTTTTTCCGTCGACGACTGTGTGTTCATCAACGGCAACTTCCTGTCCCATCCGGTTGAATGGATTGAACGCGGGACGGATGTTGCCGCGCTGGCCGGGCGAACCCTGCAGATGGTGATCCGCATGCGCGGTACATCGCTCTTTGCGCTGCAGTTCACCGACGGGAACTGAGCTGAAGCGGCCGTCGAGTCATGTCTTTCGACATCATAAGAGACGACCTTGGCGGCGTGCTTGAAGCCGGCGCGGCGTTCCGGGCGCAGGGATGGTGCGAGTGATTTCCTTAACTTTGAAATAGAGCCGCTATTTCACGTAAATATCCTCCGTCCATCTTGGACAACAAAATGTTAATAAGCTATTTAATGATATGTTGTTAATCGAGCATTTTTGATAGCATTGCGATATTCATTCGAGCAGAGATGTATTTCAGATATTGACTTCATATTTATTTCATATTCGTAATTTCGACGCATCACGAAATCTAGCGGCAGCAGATCCAGCACACCTGTTCTTGGTCGTCCGTTGGCCGGGTTTATCGGTGGGTTGAATGACTGCTCCGCACTCCTTCAACCCCGAGCGTGCCATGATTCCCCAACTGCGTTGCAGTGTTGTTCGCGGTCTGACCACCGCCGTTGTCTTCCTCTTCACCCTTAGCTTTGCCCGGGCCGGTGACATCACTGGTCAGGTGTTCGACGGCAATTCCGGCGGCTATCTGCCGGGCGCGAATGTCACCCTCCAGGCCACTGGGGTGACGACCGTCACCGACAGTGACGGACGCTTCAGCTTCTCCGATGTGCCTGCGGGCAAGGCCACGGTGCGCGTCGATTATCTGGGTTATGGTGAACAGACCGCCTCGGTGGAGGTGCCGGCCACCGGCTCCGCACAGGTGATGGTTTCTTTGGGCGAGCAGATCGTGCAACTGGAGAAATTCACAGTGGAAGGCTATCGCGAGGGCCGTTCCAAGGCGCTGCAGCAGAAAAAGTCGGCCAGCAACCTGCAGGATATCATCTCAGCGGACTCGGTGGGCAACCTGCCGGACCGCAATGTGGCGGAGGCGCTCGCCCGCGTTCCCGGTATCAGCCTCGACGTCGTTTCAGGCAATGGAGAGGGCCGCTTCATCAGCGTCCGCGGCATTGAGCCGAATTTCAACACCGTCACGCTGAACGGCGCCACGCTCGCCGCACCGACGGCCGGCGGACGCGAAGGCCGGGCCATGCCGCTCGACGTCATCAGCTCCTCGCAAATCTCGCAGATCGAGGTCGTCAAAGCCGTTACGCCGGACATGGATGGCAACGCGTTGGGGGCTTCCATCAACATCAAGACCGCGAGCGGATTCGACCGGCGTGAAGGCTACATGTTCGGCAAGCTCGAGATCGGCCGGAACAGCGTCGCCGACGACCCGACCTATATGGGCGAATTCACTTACGGCAACACGTTCAAGGGCGGCACCGTGGGGCTTGCCGCGTCGGGCACCTATTCAAAGCGGCCCTGGGTGGAGGAGGGCATCCAGGCGAGGTGGGGGCAATCGGGCGGCAAGTGGTATCCCAGCACGTTCGAGTTGCATCCGTACTCCGGCGAAAAGACGCGCAAGGGAATGAACCTCAACCTCGAGTTCCGGCCGGACGCCGATACACAGTGGTACGTCCGGGCGATGTATAACAAGTTCGACAACGACCAGCGCGAACAGGAGTTCATCATGGAGATGCGCGACAACGGCTCCAATCCGGTGACTTTTCCCGCTCCCACGGTCGTCACGATGGGCCGGATGCGTTACGAGCAGCGCGATTTTCGCCGCGAAATCGACCAGACCGTGAACAACGTTTCAGTGGGCGGCAAAATGAAGATCGGCGACCTCACCTGGTCGGGTGACTTCACGTGGTCCCAGGCCAAGGAGGACGTGCCGTTCATCTATTCGGTGCAG
>CAZVNY010000241.1:0-2635 GCA_964628785.1 uncultured Thiobacillus sp. | reverse complement strand
ATCTGGTGGCCAAGGACATCCGCGCCGCCCGGGTGGTGGCCTTTGCGGATCTGGGCATGGAGGCCATCCAGGAGTTCCAGGTGGAGAACATGCCCGTCACCGTGGCGGTGGACAGCCAGGGCCATTCCGTACATGACACGGGGCCCCGGGAATGGCGCCTGCGTATCGGTAAAATACCCTTGGCGAAACAGAGCACCGGGACGGGCAATGCGCACTGAAGCGTCGCCCTGGGGCCGGGCGGGGTCCAGGGTGCCGGCGACTGTGGCCGGAAGACCCGCCGCATCTTGTGAAGAGGCTGGCCTGAGGAATCGGTATGGATCTGCAATGGTGGCATTGGCTGGTACTGGGCATGCTGCTCATGGGCATCGAGATGCTCACGCCCACCTTTTTTCTCATGTGGTTCGGCCTGGGGGCGGTGCTGGTGGGGCTCACGGTAACCCTGCTGCCCCTGGGCTTCACCGCCCAGATCCTGGCCTGGACCCTGGCCTCCGCGGCCATGACCGGGATCTGGCTGAAGTTTTTCCGCAATCCGGATCGCACCCATGCCGGCCGGGCCAAGGAAGGAGTGCTGGGGGTGACGGGCCTGGTGACCCGGGCCATCCCGGAGATGGGCCAGGGCGAGGTATTGTTCCAGCGTCCGGTGCTGGGCTCGGACCGCTGGCCGGTGGTGGCGGACAGCCCCATCCCGGTGGGGGATAAGGTGCGTATCGTGGACGTGCTGGGCCAGACCCTGCAGGTGGAAAAACTCTAGAAACTGCGTGAGGAGCGTGTCATGGGCGGTGAAATCTTTTCGGTCATCCTGCTGCTGTTCCTGCTGGTCACCCTGTGGAAGGGGGTGCGCATCGTGCCCCAGGGGGAGGAATGGGTGGTGGAGCGCCTGGGCAAGTACCTGAAGACCATCATGCCGGGCCTGCACGTGCTGGTGCCCTACATCGACAATGTGTCCTACAAGGTCACCACCAAGGACCTGATCCTGGACATCCCCCAGCAGGAGGTCATCACCCGGGACAATGCCGTGCTGGTCACCAACGCCATCGCCTTCGTGAAGGTGACGGACACCCAGAGCGCGGTGTACGGCGTCACCAACTTCCAGATCGCGGTGATGAACCTGGTGCAGACCACCCTGCGGGCCATCATTGGCGCCATGGAGCTGGACGAGGCCCTGTCCAGCCGGGATCAGATCAAGACCAAGCTCAAGGACTCCATTGCCGATGACGTGGCCGACTGGGGCCTGACCCTGAAGTCCGTGGAGATCCAGGACATCAAGCCCTCGCCCACCATGCAGAAGTCCATGGAGCTGCAGGCCGCCGCCGAGCGGGAGCGCAAGGCCACGGTGACCCGGGCCGAAGGCGACAAGCAGGCCGCCATCCTGGAGGCGGAGGCGCGTCTGGAATCCGCCAAGCGGGACGCGGAGGCCCAGGTGCGTCTGGCGGAGGCCTCCGCCGAGGCCATACGCCGCATCGCCAACGGCATCGCCGAGAAGGAGCTGCCGGCCTATTACCTGCTGGGAGAGAAATATGTGGCGGCCCTGAAAGAGCTGGCGGCGGGGCAGGGCAGCAAGACCGTGGTCCTGCCTGCGGACCTGATGAAGTCCCTGGAGGCCCTGCTGGGCGGACGGCGCTAACGCTGAGCAAATCCCTTGCCATCATTGTGCGCGTAGTGCGGCAATCCAGACGGTGTAAAAACCTGGATCGCCACAGAGCTTCGCCCCTCGCCATGACGAGGCGGGTGGATCGCCACGTCGCTTCGCTTCTTGCGATGACGGATTTAAGCTAAAAATACCACGCAGATGCGCTGCAAAATCTTCTGGGCGAATGGGACAAAAATTGCTAAAGTGGTTTCTAAAGTTTGTGCCCTAGTGGCCGATATCCACGAAGTAATAATCCTTACACTGCTTGTGGGGGAGCAATGCGGAGACTTCTTCTCTATCTGTCCCTGACAGCCTTTTTGGCCGGCCCCATGGTGGACATGCCCACGGCCCAGGCGGCCACGCCCAAGACCACCAGTCAGAGCAACAAAAAGGCGAAAACCAAGCCCAAACCCCGGGCCAAGGCCAAAGCCAAGCCCAATGCGAAAACCAGGGTCAGTAAAAATTCCAAGGCCAAAAAGCAGCATGTAGAGGCCCCCCGGGCGGTCACGCCCTTACGCATGGCCAGTTCCACGACGGGTGACCCGGATGGTTTGGGCCTGCTTTCGGCCGCCGCCCTGGTGGTGGACCAGAAGAGTGGCGAGGCCTTGTATGCCAAGAACGAGGCAATTCCCACCTCCATTGCCTCCATCACCAAACTCATGACCGCCATGGTGGCCTTGGATGCGGGTCTTGCGCTCGACGAGGGTACCGACGGCCGAGCGGTTGTAGGCGCCCTTGATGAAGTCGCCCTCCCAGTGCCCCGGCAGCTTGCGCTCGGCGACCTCCTCAGGGCGGAACCGAATCCGCAGATCCTCGGGGATCACCATGCCGCCGGCACCGGCGGCCGTGCGCCGCCTGCGGCCCCGCTGCGGCTTGTGCTGACGCAGGGCCTCGACCATGGCTTTCTTCAGCGCACCTCGGGGGTGCGCGTAGATCGCCGCGTAGATCGTCGCGTGGCTGACCTGGACACTGGGATCCTTCGGATACATCCAGCGCAGTCTGGCG
>CAZVNY010000240.1:0-2640 GCA_964628785.1 uncultured Thiobacillus sp. | reverse complement strand
GCGACGGCCGCGACCGCTGCGAGTCCGACCGCCACGTGGGCGACCGTGATGTTCATGCCGACGAGGCGCTTGACCCACTGCGCGGGGCGGTGGAAGCGCAACATGTACGCGACGAGGAACAACGCCGGCGGCACCACGAGCGTGAGCCCGACGCCGGAGAACGGTCGGATAGCGAGGAGAGTGTCACGCTCGCTGCCGACGGCCGCAAGGAGCAGGGCGCCAGCGAGGCTGACAAGGGTCGCGCCGAGGATGGCGGGCCAGCGCTCCCTGAACGTCAGGAAGCCGAGGGTGGGGAAGACCAGCGCGGCTAGGAGGGCGACGGCGTCCCAGGAGACGCCCCCGGCCCACGCGCAGAGCAGTAGTAGGGCGGCGAGCGCCGTGGCACCCCACGGGGCGGGGAGTCTCCGCCCGAGCAACAGGGCGCCGGCGAGGACGCCGAGCGCGGCCAGCGCGCGCAGCCACGTGGTCGTGCGGTAGTCCTTGCCCAACGTAGTAAGCGGCCCGACCTCGTAGCCCTGCGCCCGCAGCGTCTTGCTGAGCGACGACACCAGGGCCTCGGTGTTGGCGATCGGATCCCCGAGCTCGACCGTCGTGTAAGGCCGTAGGTAGAGGAGCCGCACGTTGCGCTCCTGGACCGCCAGCAAGTACTTGTCGACGAGATCGGCGGGCCTGAGGCGTCTGTCCACGTAATCCTGGTTGAAGCTCAGGAGCCGCACCGTGGGGATCTTGCCCGACACGTTCGCCATGCCGTTCTGCGGGGTGCCCTCGATCACGGCGGTCAAGTACGCCTGTGACGCGCTCACGAGCTCCTCGAGCCCGGACGGCCACCCGGTCAGCTGGGTGCCCGCGTGGATCAGATAACTCGCCTGGGAAGGGAAGTCGTTCCCGACTTCCGTGAGCGCGTAGGGCGCGTTGCGTGGGCGGTACGCGATGTCGAAGCCGGCGTTCTTCCAGAGCGTCACCTGCGCGGTGTCCGGCCCGGCCGGCAAGAACGTCTTCACGTCCCCTGGCCACAAGTACCATGTGCGGCCGTCGAGCTCGAAACTGCGGGCGGCCGGCACGTTCTTGGCCACGAGGCGGTCGAGCGCCCCCGGCATGAGGGCGGTGACCAGCGTGGCGTCGGACGGTATCGCCGGAGCGGCCTGCCCGTCGGCTGCGAGCTGGGCCTTGAGTTCGGAGCCGAGGAGCGTGGCGGCGTAGCCTTTCGCCACCAGGGTCTCGATGGTGTCTTCGTAGAGCGCGATGCCGGTCAGGCCCAGCTGCTGGTAGCGCCTGCCCAGCTCGATGCTGGTGAGGCCCACCAGGTTGCCTTGCCGCGCGAGGGCCTGTTCGTCCATCACCAGGGCGACCTGTTCGCGGCTCCCCTCCACGCCGACGCGGCGCACGGCGAGCACGCTGGCCGGGACCAGCATGAGCGCGACGACGAGCCACAGCACGGTGTCGAGCGGTCCGAAAGCGGCCGCTCCCGGCCGCTCGACCGAGGAACCGCGAGTCGGGCGTCGAACCGCGCTCATGCCTCCACCTTGCGGTGGCGGCGCAGGAAGGCGCCGACGTGGTTGACGAGGACCTCAAGGGCCACGCGGTTGGAGCCCCCTTCGGGCAGGATGAGGTCGGCGTGCTGCTTGGTCGGCTCGACGAAGAGGTCGTGCATCGGCTTCACCGTCCTACGGTACTGGGCGATCACCGATTGGGCGGTGCGCCCACGCTCGGCCACGTCGCGCTCCAACCGGCGGATGAACCGCTCGTCCGGCGGGGCGTCGACGAAGACCTTGAGGCGCATCCGCTCGCGCAGGTGCGGGTCGTGCAGTACGAGGATGCCCTCGATTATCACTATCGGCGCCGGTTCGAGGTGGACGGTGGTCGTCGAGCGGTCGTGCTTGGTGAAGTCGTAGACGGGCCGCTCGATCGGTTCGCCGTTCACGAGCTGGTCGACGTGCCGGACGAGCAGCTCCGTGTCGAACGCGCTCGGTTCGTCGTAGTTCGTCAGGACCCGCGCCTCGAACGGCAGGTCGCCTTGCGCGCAGTAGTAGGCGTCGTGGGGGAGGAGGATGGCGTTGCCCGCACCCGCCGCCGCCAGCAGCGCATGTGCCACGGTCGTCTTGCCGGAGCCCGTGCCGCCGGCCAGCCCGACCACCAACGGCCGCTCGCTCATCCCCCGGCGTCCACGACGCGTTCCACCTCGGCTTCGGACCCTCTGGCCGGAGCACCGCGGTCGGCGTGCGCCGAGCGCTCGGCGGCCCGTTCGACGGCCGCCCTGATGAAGCCGGCGAAGGGGGGGCTCGGTCGCAGGAGGCGCGACTTGAACTCAGGGTGCGACTGCAAGCCCAGGAAGAACGGGTGGCCAGGCAATTCGATGGCCTCGACCAGCCCGCGTCCGCGCCCGGCCATGCCGGGGGTGACGCCGGCGACGACCAGCCCGGCGTCGGCCAGTCGCTCCACGTAGGCCGGGTTGACTTCCCAGCGGTGGCGATGCCGTTCGTTCACCACCGGCAGCGTGGCCCAGTTGTAGCCGGCGTAGAGGCGTTCCAGGAGCGTCCCGGGGACGACCTGGTTCGGCCAGCTGCCCAGGCGCATGGTGCCTCCCATGTCCTCGACCTCGAGCTGCTCCGGCATGAGGTCGACGACCGGCACGGGCGTGTA
>CAZVNY010000239.1:0-2650 GCA_964628785.1 uncultured Thiobacillus sp. | reverse complement strand
TGGTGCTGATGGGCACCTTCGGCGTGCTGTCGGTGATGGGCTACTCGATCAACACCCTGTCCATGTTCGCCATGGTGCTGGCCATCGGCCTGCTGGTGGACGATGCCATCGTGGTGGTGGAGAACGTCGAGCGTCTGATGCGCGAGGAGGGGCTGTCACCCTACGAAGCGGCGCACAAGTCCATGGGCCAGATCACCGGCGCGCTGGTGGGTATTGCCCTGGTGCTGACCGCGGTGTTCCTGCCCATGGCCTTCTTCGGCGGTGCCACCGGCGCCATCTACCGCCAGTTCTCGGTGACCATTGCCGCCGCCATGATCCTCTCGGTGCTGGTGGCGATGACGCTGACCCCGGCCATGTGCGCCACCCTGCTCACGCCCATCGAGAAGGGTGGCCACGTCAGCCCCAGGGGCCCCCTGGGGCGCTTCTTTGCCTGGTTCAACCAGCGCTTCGAATGGGCCGGCCAGCGCTATCACGGCGGCCTGCAGCGCCTGGCCGGGCGCCGCGGCCTGGGCCTGGTCGCCTATGCGGCCATCCTGGCGCTGCTGGGCGCGCTGTTCTGGCAGCTGCCCACCTCCTTCCTGCCCGAGGAAGACCAGGGCATGCTGATGGTGCAGGTGAAGCTGCCCGCCGGCGCCACCCAGCAGCAGACATTGCAGGTGGTCGATGGGGTCTCGGAATATGTGCTCGCCCAGCCCGAGGTCGACTCCATGATGGCGGTGGCGGGCTTCAGCACCGGTGGCAGCGGCCAGAACTCGGGCATGGGCTTCATCCGCCTGAAGGACTGGAGCGCGCGCGAGGCCGCTGCCGACGCCATCGGTCAGCGCATCAACGCGGCCATGAGCCAGCAATACCGCGACGCGCAGATTTTCGCCATCGCCCCCTCGGGTATTCCCGGCCTGGGCCAGAGCGCCGGATTCAGCTTTCAGCTCCAGGATCTGGGCGGTGCCGGCCACGAGGCGCTGGTGGCCGCCCGCGAGCAACTGCTGCAACTGGCGCGCGCCAACGCCGATCTGTCACAGGTGCGCTACGCCAGCCTGGAGGACGCCCCCGCCTTCGATCTGCAGATCGACGACGCCAAGGCCGGCGCGCTGGGCCTGTCCATGGGCGACATCAACAGCACCCTGTCCACCGCCCTGGGCAGCACCTATGTCAACGACTTCGTCAACCGCGGCCGCATCAAGAAGGTCTATGTGCAGGGTGAGCCGTCGGCGCGCATGCTGCCCCAGGACATCGGCCGCTGGTCGGTGCGCAACGCCAACGCCGAGATGGTGCCGCTGGCCGCCTTCACCAGCACCGGCTGGACCTATGCGCCGGCGTTGCTGACGCGCTTCAACGGCTCGGCGTCCATGGAGATCAACGGTCAGTCCGCCGCCGGTGTGAGCTCGGGCACGGCCATGGACGCGATGGCCGCCCTGGTGGGGCAGCTGCCCACGGGCTTCGGCTACGCCTGGTCGGGCCAGTCCTTCCAGGAGCAGCAGGCCGGCGCGCAGGCGCCGCTCTTGTACGCGGTCTCGCTGCTGTTCGTCTTCCTGTGCCTGGCGGCACTGTACGAGAGCTGGTCCATCCCGTTCTCGGTGATGCTGGCGGTGCCCATCGGCATCGTCGGCTCGCTGCTGTTCACCTCGCTGCGCGGCCTGTCCAACGATGTCTACTTCCAGGTCGGCCTGCTGGCCACCGTGGGCCTGGCGGCCAAGAACGGCATCCTGATCGTCGAGTTCGCCAAGGAACTGGAAGAACAGGGCAGGTCCCTGCTGCAGGCCACGCTGGAAGCAGCGCAGCAGCGCCTGCGCCCCATTCTGATGACCTCGCTGGCGTTCATGCTCGGCGTGCTGCCGCTGGTGATCAGCAGCGGCGCCGGGGCCGCCAGCCGTCACTCGCTGGGCACCGGCGTGTTCGGTGGCACCCTGATGTCGACGCTGCTGGGCATCTTCTTCGTGCCCTTGTTCTACATCATCGTGCGCAGCCTGTTCCCCGGTCGGATCAAGCCGCACCCCACTCCAAATACCGTGACGCAGGAGGCGCAGCCATGACGCGCATTTGCTTTTCCCGCTTGCTGCTGGCCAGTGCCTGTGCGGCCATGCTGGCGGGCTGCGCAAGCATGGCGCCGCCCTACGAACGCCCGGCCGCGCCGGTACCCACCCAATTTCGCGACGTGCCGGCCATGGGCGAGACGAGCGAAACCGTGGCGGCGCAGCCGTGGCGACAGGTGTTCCTTGACGCGCGACTGCAGCAGGTCATCGCGCTGGCGCTGACCAACAACCGCGACCTGCGCGTCGCCCTGCTTAATATCGAGAAGGCACGCGCGCAATACCGCATCCAGCGCGCCGACCTGTTTCCCGGCATCGATGCCAGCGCCAGCCAGACCGCACAGCGCGGTGCCGGCGGTGCGTCCCAGGTGAATCGCAGTGCCAGTCTGGAAATGGGCGTGAGCAGCTGGGAGCTGGATCTGTTCGGCCGCATCCGCAGCCTCAAGGATGCGGCGCTGGAGAGCTGGCTGGCCAGCGCCGAGACGCAGCGCAGCACGCGTCTGAGCCTGGTGGCCGAGGTAGCCGGTGACTGGCTGACGGTGGCCGCCTGGCAGCAGCAACTGGCACTGGCGCGCGAGACCCTGGAGAGCCAGCGCCAGACACTGACGCTGACCCAGCGCAAG
>CAZVNY010000238.1:0-2653 GCA_964628785.1 uncultured Thiobacillus sp. | reverse complement strand
CCGTATCGTGACGAACACCGGCAGGCCCAGACGCCGCGCCAGGGCCTGCCAGAGATCCATCAGCAGACCCAGCCAGAAGAACAGGAAGCTGGCCCCCATCCAGCCGTAGATCAGTGCCGCCAGCCCCCCCACCAGCAAGCGGCAAGCACAGCGTTCCAGGGGCCAGAGCAACATGGGCCCCAGGGCCATGAAACCCGCCCAGAACCAGACCGCCAGACGCGCTCTTCCCGTCAGACGAAAGGCGACGACGATCCTGTGGGCCACATAGGCCTGCAGCCCCCCATAGATCAGGAGAAAGACGACAAAAAACATGCCTGCCACATCCGCTTGGCGTGAGAATGGGCTCCATCATACGTTCAGGACTCCGCCATGCATGTCACCTGTGTCCACGTCCATGTCAAGCCCACGGCCCTGGAGGCCTTCATTGCCGCCACCCAGGAGAACCATGAACACACCCTAAAGGAACCGGGCAAGCGCCGCTTCGACGTGCTCCAGGATCCGGCAGACCCGACCCGCTTTCTGTTCTATGAGGCCTTTGCCACGCCGGAGGACGCCGCGAGCCACAAGACCACCGCCCATTACCTGAAATGGCGCGATACCGTGGCTGACATGATGGCCACACCCCGGCGTGGCGAAGGCTATATCTGCCTGTATCCGGCCTGACAGACCGGCCTCACGGAACAGGTCCCGCCTGCGCTGTGGGAATGTCAAAAGCAGGTCTGCTCAACATCCCTCGGGTGGGTGATCTGCAACGTCCGAGGGGATTTCCTATGCTGATTTTCAGTGGATACTTGACCGGAAAAGCGTGTCAGGACATAAAGCCTGCACGCATCAACCACAGGACGAAGACATCGACCTGATGCCCATAGTGAGGACCCCATGCAATCGCGCATCTTTACCCTGAGCTCCATAGCCACAGGCTGTTTTCTCGCCTTCTCCGCGCAGAGCACCCTGGCCGCCGAGGATTGCGGCCGCATCGTGGTGCACGCCTACAGCCAGAGCTGTATGCCCGTGGCACCCGGACTCAATATCTGTGTGCCCATAGCAGTCATGGGCCCGCCCGCCACCTGTCGCACTGCCTCCAGCCCGCCCCTGAAAGCCGTGCCTGCCGGCTGCCCCTTCCCCCGGCTTGCCCAGGGCCTGCTACCCAACATGCCCTTCCCCAAGGGCTTGAGCTATACCCCACCCCAGTTCCAGTGGCCCCAGTTCCAATTGACGCCGGAACAGCTGGCCCAGTGTAAGTCGCCGCAATATGCGGCGGGTCATGACCAGATCCCACCTCAACTCGCCGCCCAGCTCGCCAGTCAATTCCCGGGCCAATTCCCCAACCAATTCCCCGGCTTGCTGCCGGGCCAGCAGCCCGCCCAGTGGCCTGCCGGCTTCCCCGTCATGCCTGTACCGGTAGCCGGACAGGAACCATCGGCACCGTCTGCATCCCCCGCTCCCGCCATACCTCCCACTGTCGTGCCGGCAGAGCAGTCCGGCTTGGCGACAGGGGAGGAGGACCTGGCAGGCGACAAGGGGGTGACCCCGGCCGAGGACCCGGCCCAGACCACCACGGCCCTGGCGGACACGGTGGCAGCCGATGCCACGCCGGCAGCCACGGCTGCGGCGGACAGCCCTGCCGCCGCGACAGTGGTGGCAACGGACAGCCAGGAGGCGGCCCCAGAGACAACTGCACAAGCAAGCCCGGCCCCAGCTTCGGAAACAGCTGCAGAGGCAACCCCGGGGCAAGCCCAGAGCCAGGCACAAGCTACCCAGCCCGCGGCGGCAGAACCCCCTGCAACGAGCGTTGCCCAAGCCCCAGCGGAGCACGCCACCAGCGAGCCGGATACTGATGCAGACGGTACCCCGGTGGCCGGTATCACGGACATGAAGGCCTATTTCGCGTTCGACAGCGCCGTGCTCAACTCCGTGGGCCGTTATGCCCTGGAAGAATGGCTGGCCAAGGCCCCGGTGGGCATGCCGGTACTCATTCGCGGCCATGCCGACCGCCTGGGACGCGAGACCTACAACATGGAACTGTCCGTACGCCGGGCCATGGCGGCACGGGACTTCCTCATCGCCAAGGGCAAGGACCCACGGGATATCCGCATACTGGGTGTGGGCATCAGTGAACCGGTGAAGGCCTGCAAGGGCAAGAACAATCTAACCACCCGTGAGTGCCTGGCCCCCAACCGGCGGGTGGAAATCATCCCCGAATAAGGGATCCGCTCTTTCTCCGGCCTCAGTGCCGGGCCGTCATCGGCGCCGGTACCGAGGCCGGTCTCTGTTAAGATACGCCCTGCGGCGGCCTGTAGATGGCCGCCGTTTTTTATCCCTGTTTTCCCGGCTCCCCTCCCCCGGAGCAAGGGAGTTCCCTGGAGTTTGCATGCAGTTTTCCGATCTCGGCCTGGCCGCAGAAATCGTCCGTGCCGTCCACGAGCACGGTTACACCACCCCCACCCCCATCCAGCAACAGGCCATCCCCGCCATCCTGGCGGGTGGCGACCTGTTGGCCGGGGCCCAGACCGGCACCGGCAAGACCGCCGGCTTCGTGCTGCCCATCCTGCAACGTCTCATGGGCCTGCCCCCGCGGCCCAGAGCAGGTGGTGCCCTGGTGCGGGCCCTGATCCTCACCCCCACCCGGGAACTGGCGGCCCAGGTGGAGGAA
>CAZVNY010000237.1:0-2661 GCA_964628785.1 uncultured Thiobacillus sp. | reverse complement strand
AGCCTGCAGGTCGGCCATGTGGGCCTGCTTGGGCAGCCAGTCCGGGCCCGGGAAGCTGCCGGCATCACCGGCAACGAAGACCTTGTCCGTGCCTTCCACCCGGCAGTGGGCATCGGCCTTGAAGAAGCCGCCAGGGGACAGGGGCAGGCCGGACTCCGCCGCCCAGGCGGGGCCGGTGAGGCCAGGCATGAACAGGATCAGGTCGGCGTTGATGTGGCCACCTTCCGTATCCACCCCCTTTTCCGAGAAGCAGAGGGGTTTGTGTCCCAGGTGGGTGTCGATGCGGCGTCGGGCCATCTCCGCCAGCAGCCCGGTGACCGCCTTTTCCCCCAGACGCTTGCCGGGTTCGGCGGCGGCATTGAAGAAGGTGAGCTCGATGCGCTCTCGGCGTCCACTCTGGCGCAGATGGGTGTCCAGGCCGAAGAGCAGCTCGAACATGGGGCCACCGCGCATGGCCGCAGGTTCATTGGGGTTGCCACCAAAACCCAGGGCGATGCGCCCGCTCTGCATGGCCTCCACCCGGTCCCGGATGGCTTCGGCGGAGGCCACGCCTTCACACAGGGTCAGGGCATGTTCGATGCCCGGCAGTTTCCTGATGAAACGCCCGCCGGTGGCGATGAGCAGGGCATCGTTTTGCAGGCTTCTATGGGCAGGTTCGGCGGCATCGGTGAGCACGATGCGCCCGCCCGCCTGCAAGCCCGTGACCCGGGCGGCAATGAACTCCACGTTTTGATCCCGGAAGAAGCGCTCCAGGGGCAGGATCAGGTCCGCGCCCTGGCGCAGGCCGGAAGGGATCCAGATCAGGCTGGGCAGATAGACGAACTGGGCCTTGGGGGCTACCAGGGTGATGCGGGCCCGGGGCGAGCGTTTGCGCAATTCCCGTACAGCGGTGAGAGCGGCGAAGCCCGCCCCCAGAATGACGATATGGGGCGTGGTGGACATGACTTTCCTTGGCGAAGCTTGCATCAGGGGGTATGGAAGTGATCGGGCAGTGGGCGCATGTAAAAGGTTTCGCCTGCGTGTTGCACCTGTTTCAGCAGGCCTTCCCGCAGGAGTCGCTCCAGCAGGCTGAATTCGGCCCCGGCCCTGCCCAACAAGGCCTCCAGGGCGGATTGGCGCAGGGGATGCACGGCAGCGATGGCCAGCAGCTCCCTGGCCGGGTCCCCGGCCAGGCTGAAAGCGTCGCCCTCGTAGCCCGTGAGCAACTCGGCATCCAGGCCATGCTGGCAGAAGGTGAGCCAGGCCTGAATCATGACACTCTCGTCCGGCATGCCCACGGCGGCCACGCTGGGAGGGCGGTGGGGCACGGCCAGCCAGGCTCGCCGGATACCGGTCTGCACCAGCCATTGGCCCAGGCTGTCGATTTCCGCCTGGGTGTCATTGAGGCCGGCAACGAGCATGGTCTCGCTGCTCAGGGTGCCGGTGTATTCCCGGGCAAAGCTGCGTATGCCGTCCAGCACGGTGAGCAGATCCAGGTCCGGGTGGGGTCGGTTGATGCGACGCCATTTGGCCGGGTCCAGGCTGTCGACCTTGACGCTGACCCAGTCGGCCCCGGCCAGGGCGGCCCGGGTGTCGTGGCGCCAGAGCAGGGAGGCATTGGAGATGACGGCGATGGGCAGGCCCAGCGCCTTCAGGGCCTGGATGGACTCACCCAGGTGGCTGTCCAGGGTGGGTTCGCCATCGGGCACGAAGCTGAGGTAATCCACCCGTTCCCCGGCGGCAGCCAGGGTTTCCAGGCGGGCAGCCACCCGCTGGTGGATCTCCTGGGGAGAGAAAAAGGGGTGGGGCTCGATTTCCGTGGCAGGGGTGGGCCCTACCTGGCAGTAGATGCAGGCGTAGCTGCAATGCTTGGGCGGAATGTTGTTGATCCCCAGACTGCGCCCCAGCCGGCGGGAAGGTACGGGCCCGAAGGTCATGTCCATGCTCGCTTGCCCTCCGTGGTGTTTGTCTGTGTCATGCAGGGCTCAGCGCACGAACAACACCGGTGTGCTGCAGATGCGGGCCACGCCTTCGGCCACGCTGCCCAGCAACAGGTGGCGCAGGCCCCGATGCCCGTGGGTGCCCACCACCACCAGGTCCGCAGGCCAGGCAGCGGCCTCGTCGGCAATCACGTCGGCCACGTGTTGGGATGGGGTGTCGGTCTGCACCATGCGCGTGCGGATATCCACGCCGGCGGCCTTGGCCAGGTGCCGGGCCTGCTCCAGGATGCCCTCGCCCACCTGACGCCGGGCCTCGTTCACCTGGGTGGTGTCGATGGCGAATTCGGAGCCCAGCAGCATCCAGGTCAGGTCCTGTACATGCAGGACGGTGAGCTCGGCCTGGCACTCCTGGCCCAGATCCAGGGCATGACGCAAGGCCTTTTCGGAATGGGAGCTGCCGTCCACGGCAACCAGTATGCGTTTATACATGGCTTGTCCTCCTGACTGTTTTAAGCATAGCCCGCCCCGGGGGAAGCGAAATCGTCACCACCGCTCCCCGCCCCCCGGGCTGCGTGATGCCGGCTTCATCCTTCCTCCACGCAGATCTCCCGTCGCATCACGGCCTGGATGGTGCGCACCAGCAACATCAGCACCAGGGTCGACAATACGGCGAGCAACAGGGTGGCTATCCAGGCATAGGGCAGGGCGCTGGTTTCCTGCAGCATGATCAGGCTGGCGATGG
>CAZVNY010000236.1:0-2671 GCA_964628785.1 uncultured Thiobacillus sp. | reverse complement strand
AATTGCCGTTATATTCGGTGAGCGCGAGGGGCACATCGCTGCGGCCGGTCGCCCGGCGGATGGTTTCCCGCAGCGCGCTAAAGTGCGCGTCCCACTGGCCGGCGGCCGCCAGCCCCGCGGCCAGCAACGCCGGGGCCAGTGACACGGGATCCGTGTTGCCATGGTATGACGGCAGATAGGGATGGGTAATCACGAAGTCCACGTCCCGGCCGCAAATCTCCAGGGAAGTCCTGGTCCAGTCGGGCATCGTCTCCACCGTCGTGACGGAGGAGTTTTGCGCCACCAATCCCAATTGCACGCGCGCGTCCACGGTGCGCATGGCGGTGCGCGTCGCGAGATACTGGCGGGCATACTCCTCGGGCGTGAACTTTCGCCCGCGATGATTGCCGTGGTAGGATTCGTTGCCGAATTCGAACAGGAGCACGTTCCATGGCTCCGTCCGGCCATCGGCCGCCCGCACCGCGGCCCAATCCTTGCCTCCGTTCGGGTTGGCTCCCACGGGGGCGTTCATGTATTCCACCAGATCGGCGGCATCCGCGGGCGTGCCGACGTATTCCGCGAGCGTCCAGATCGGCGTCGCCCCCATCTCAACACAAGTGCGCAGAAACTCGGAGACCCCGAACTGCACGTCGGGGCGGGTCTCGAGCGGTCCGACCGCCTGCTTCCAGTCGTAAAGATGGGCACCGCAGCCCCCGGGAAACCGGGCGACGGTCATGCCGGCGGCGCGCGCCAACTCCACCATGCCCGGAACGGGCCGGCGCCCCACGGGATCCCAGACCCCGGCTCCGGTATTGCGACAATCCTCCTCTGGTTTGTTGGGGTACACATAACCGGCCAGGTTGTGGCCGAGGATCAGCCGGTTCACGGAACCGCGCTCCGCCTGCGGCGCCAGTCGGATCGTTGCCGTCTGTGCCCCGTTGAATCGCGTGCCGGGCGCGGCTCCGTCTACCGCCACCCGCGCCACGCCACTCGCGCTGGTGCCGGCGATCTCGCCGGCCGCGCCCGCCCGCGTGCCCCATCCGAAAAACGGCATGGCTCCCAAGACGGCGAACCCGATGAACCGTCCGGTGCAGCTTCCTTTGGTGTTCATGGCAGTCCTTGAATGTTCAAGCCTTCTCCCGGTTTTCCCAAACCGCGCGTGCCACGCGCAGGACATTCAGGCCGAGGATTTTTTGAATGGCTTCATCGGAATAACCGCGTTGAACCAGACCGACCGTGAACATCGGCCAGTTGGTCCAGACCAGGCTCGGATTCTTCCGGCCCGTCAGACTCCCCGGGGGCCAGAGACCCTCCCAGCTTTGGAGATTGCGCCGGCTTTCGCTGCGGTCGGGGATCTTTTTCCGTTCGGCGGCCGCCAGCCGGGAGTCGTAGGCGAGGTCGATGCCGATGGCGACGTGCTCGGGCCCGAATTTTTTGGCGACATGATCGATGTGGTCGAGAAACCGGCCGATGTCCTCCGCTCCACCGAGAAATTCCGGGATGCAGCAGATTCCGACCAACCCTCCGGTATCGCAGATGGCACGGATCACTTCGTCAGGCTTCGCGCGAATGTGCTGGTGCAGCGCCGCCGCGGTGGTGTGGCTCGCGACCATCGGCTGCCGGGACGCCCGGGCGGCCTCGAGGCTCGTGCGCCAGCCGGAATGGGCGACATCCACGATGACGCCGACACGGTTGAGCTCGGCGATCGCCGCGCGGCCAAAGTCACTCAGGCCGCCGTCGCCCGGTTCGCCGACGCCGTCCCCCAGGGGGTTCCGACGATTGTAGGTCACATGCATCATGCGGATGCCGAGCTGATGGAACACCCGGATGAGGCCCATTTCGTCGCGCACGCTGTTCCATTGCTGGCGGAGAGGGACGCCGTTCAGGCTCAGGTACAGGCAAAGCCGGTCTTGCTTCTTGGCCGCAACGATGTCTTCCGGCGTGACCGCCTTGAACAGTTCATCCCGCAGCAGATCGGTGACGTGGGTGAATCGCGCGAGCCGCTTGATCAGGCGCAGCGGATCATTCTCCCCCGCCCCGGCATTCTGGAAAATGCACGTCACCCCCGCGGCGCGGAAGGCCTCGAAGAATTCTTGTCGCTCCCGTTCGTCGGTGGCGACGCGGATCATGGGCAGTTCTTCGATGAGATCGTCAAGCTCCGCATCCGACGCCCCCGCTGCCATTGCTGCGCGGATCCTGTCGCCATCCACCGCAGCCCTGGGTGCAAAGCCATACGACTCGAACACGAGCGAATGCGCGTGGAGTTCGAATGCGTGCTCCAGATCCCTGCGGCTCGGTTTCAACACCTGCAGCGCCGCTTCGCGCCCCTGTTGAATCTTCTCATTGGGAGGTGAAAGCACACCGGTTCCGGTTGCTGCCGTGGCGCGCGGCACATGGATCTGCAGGCTGCCCACGGCGCCGAGCGCAGTGACGCCGGCGGACATCTTTAGAAACCCACGTCGAGTCGGTCGGGTGGCAATTTCTTGGATCATGATCTTGGATTCCAAACGATTTCGATTTTCGGGTGCTGGTCAGAAGTTGCGCCATTGCCCCAGCCGCAGTCACCACAGCCGGATCCGCGCATAATGCATCGGTATCCAGGGTCTTGGGTCCGAAGGCGGATTTGCATGGGATCGTGAGGCGGGCCGCTGACTCGATAACCTGCCGGATTGTGTTAACGTCGCCGTGAGCT
>CAZVNY010000235.1:0-2685 GCA_964628785.1 uncultured Thiobacillus sp. | reverse complement strand
GTGGCGGAATCCAGGGCCCCGGTGGGCTCGTCGCAGAGCAACACCGCCGGGTTCTTGGCAATGGCCCGGGCAATGGCCACACGCTGTTGTTCACCGCCGGACAGCTGGGCGGGAAAATGGTCCAGGCGCCCCCCCAGGCCCACCAGGCCCAGGGCCTCTTCCGGCGTCATGGGGGCCTTGGCGATCTCGGTGACCGCCGCCACGTGTTCCCGGGCCGTGAGACTGGGGATGAGGTTGTAGAACTGGAACACGAAGCCCACGTGGTGGCGGCGAAACTGGGTGAGTACCTGCTCGCTGGCCCGGGACAGGTCGCTGTCCAGATAGAACACCTCGCCGCCGCTGGCGGTGTCCAGGCCCCCCAGGATGTTGAGCAGGGTGGACTTGCCGCTGCCGGAAGGGCCCAGCAGCACCACCAGCTCCCCCCGGTACAGAGTCAGGTCGATGCCCCGCAGGGCCTGGACCTCCACCTCCCCCAGGCGATAGATCTTGGTCAACCCCCGAGCGCGAAAAACCAGCTCCTGTGTGGCGCTCACCTTTCAGCCCGATCCCTTGCCCTGGCCGCTCAAACCGGCCACAGAGGCGCCTCCTGCATGAGGGCAATCTGTTCGCGCAGCTCCAGGATGCGTTCCTCCCAGTAGCGCGGGGTATCGAACCAGGGGAAGGCCACGGGAAAGGCCGGATCGTCCCAACGCCGTGCAATCCAGGCCGCGTAATGCAGCAGGCGCAGGGTACGCAGGGCCTCCACCAGATACAGCTCCCGGGGTTCGAATTCCATGAAGTCTTCATAACCCGCCAGCACGTCCGCCAGCTGCCGGCTCTGACTGGCCCGCTCGCCGGAGAGCAGCATCCACAGGTCCTGCACCGCCGGGCCCATGCGGCTGTCGTCGAAATCCACGAAGTGGGGGCCGGCATCGGTCCACAGCACATTGCCGGCATGACAGTCGGCATGCAGGCGCACATTCACCACATCACCGGCCCGCTCGTAGCAACGCCGCACCTCATCCAGGGCCTGGGCAGAGACGCCCTGCCAGACCTGTCGCAACTCGGCGGGCAGCCAGTCGTGGCTGAGCAGGAAATCCCGGGAATCCTCGCCGAAGCTGGCGATATCCAGGGTGGGGCGCTGCACATAGGGCTGCAGACGGCCCACGGCATGAATGCGGCCGATAAAGCGCCCCATCCATTCCAGAGTGTCGCCGTGATCGAATTCCGGCGTGCGTCCACCCCGTCGCGGAAACAGGGCGAAACGAAAGCCGGCGTGCTGGTGCAGGGTGCGGCCGGCCAGTTCCAGGGGGGCCACCACGGGGATCTCCCGCTGGGCCAGTTCCCGGGTGAAGGCGTGTTCCTCCAGGATGGCGGCATCGCTCCAACGTCCCGGGCGGTAGAACTTGGCCACCACCACCGGGCCATGGGCCGGGGCACCGCCCCGGTCTTCCTCCAGCCAGATCTGGTAGACCCGGTTTTCGAAGCTGTTCAAGGCGATGAGGCGGCCATCCCCCCACAGGTTCACCTCCTCCAGGGCATCCAGCACCACATCCGGGGTGAGGCTGGCATAGGGATGCAGGTCTGCAGTGACGATGGACATGGTGGGCATTGTAGTCCGTCACCGGCATAGAATCCGGCATTCCGCCTTCCGCCCCGCCATGACCGCCATCGCCCCGGACCGTCGCTTCCAGCGTACCCGCTGGACCATCTTCGTGCTGCTGGTGGCGGCCTACATGACGGCCTTCTTCCACCGCATGGCGCCCGGCGTGGTGGCGGCAGACCTCATGGCCACTTTCCAGGCCACGGGGGCGGCACTGGGCTCCCTGGCGGCCATGTATTACTACGTCTATACCGCCATGCAACTGCCTGCCGGCGTGCTCGCCGACACCCTGGGCCCCAGGATCAGTGCCGGTACCGGCGCCCTGGTGGCCGGCCTGGGCTCCATCCTCTTCGGCCTGGCGACGGACTTCGGCACGGCAGCCCTGGGCCGCCTGCTGGTGGGACTAGGGGTGTCCGTGGTGTTCGTGGCCCTGATGCAGTCCAACGCCATGTGGTTCGACGCGCGCCGCTACGGCCTGGTGAGCGGCCTCACCCTTTTTCTCGGCAACCTGGGCTCCATCCTGGCTGCCGGCCCCCTGGCCCTGGTGTTGCAGTGGTACTCCTGGCGCAGCGTATTCGTGGCCATGGGCGTGTTTTCCCTGATCCTGGCCCTGGCCATCTACCTGTGGGTACGCAACCGGCCCGAAGAGGCGGGTTTCCCCGTCATGTCGTCCCCAACCGGGCAAGCCACGAGGGACAGGACGCCAGGGCACTGGTGGGGAAATTTGCGCGCGGTGCTGGGCAACCGTCGGGTGTGGCCCGGCTTCTGGGTGAATTTCGGTGTCACCGGCAGCCTGCTGTCCTTCGCCGGCCTGTGGGGGGTGCCCCTGCTGCGGGACGTGCACGGCCTGAGCCGGGGAGAGGCCGCCCTCTACACCACCGCCACCCTGGCGGGCTTCGCCCTGTCGGCCTTTTTCCTGGGTGGCCTCTCGGACCGTCTGGGCAGGCGCCGGCCGGTGATCCTGGGCGCGGCCGGGTTCTCCTGCCTGAGCTGGCTGGCTCTGGCCCTGTTGCCATGGAAACCGGGTTTCTCCGGCCTGGCGCTCTACAGCCTGCTGGGGCTGTCCGCCGGGGGTTTCGTGGTGACCTACGCGGTGGCCAAGG
>CAZVNY010000234.1:0-2696 GCA_964628785.1 uncultured Thiobacillus sp. | reverse complement strand
ATCTCGCCATGGAGCGCAGCGGTGAGGCCAAATGCCACCGCGCTTTCCATCTGCGCGATGACGCCCGCCGGATTGACCGCCAGGCCGCAATCGATCGCGCAGGTCATGCGATGCACGCGCACCGTGCTGCCCTCGACCGACACCTCGGCGACCTGCGCGACGATGCTGTCGAAGGACTCCTGCAGCGCGATGCCGTGGAAATGCCCGGGTTCGAGTTCGCGTCCCCAGCGCGCGCGCTGTGCGGCGGCGTTCAGCACCGCCAGATGGCGCGGCTGGTTCGCGAGCAGGGCGCGGCGCACCGCCAGTGGATCGCGACCGCCGAGCACCGCGAGTTCGTCGATCGCGCTGTTCACGACGAAAGCGGTGTGGGTATGGCCCACCGAGCGCCACCACTGCACCGGCACCACGGATTGTGCCTCCTGCGCGCTGACCCGCAGGTTCGGGATCGCATACGGCATGTCTGCCGCGCCTTCGGTGACCGACGGGTCCGGCTGGCCTTCCGGGATGAAGCCGCTGAACAACGTGCCGCGCAGCACCGGTTGCGCGGCGATCGCGTGGTACCACGCGAGCGGCATGCCGTCGGCATCGACAGCCGCGCGGATGCGGCTGAGCCCGAACGGCCGGTACCAGCCGGCGCGCATGTCATCCTCGCGGGTCCAGGTGATCTTGACGGGCCGCCCCGCCTCGCGCGCCAGTTCGACCGCCTCGAGCACGAAGTCGGATTGCGGATTGGCGCGCCGGCCGAAGCCGCCGCCGAGGAACTGCGTGTGGACCTGCACCTGCTCCGGCCGCATGCCGAGCAGCGTCGCGGCGGCGTTGCGATCCGGAGTCTGGAACTGCGTGCCGGTCCAGATCTCGCAGCCGCCGGCCGTGACATGCGCGACGCAGTTGAGCGGCTCCATGCACGCGTGCGCGAGGAACGGCAGTTCGTACTCGACATCGATGGTGCGTGCGCCACTGTCGAGCGCTGCATCGACGTTGCCCTCATCCCGCGCAGTCGCGCCGGGTTCCCGCAGCAGGGTGCGAAACTGCGCGCGCATTGTGTCGGTCGACAGCACGGCTCCCGCGCCTTCGTCCCATTCGAGGATGAGCGCGTCGCGACCCCGGCGCGCGGCCCAGGTGCTGGTCGCGAGTACCGCGACGCCTGCCGAAATGCGCTTGACGTCGAGCACGCCGGACACGGCGCGCGTGGCGGAATCGTCGAATGAGCGCAGCTTGCCGCCGAAGACCGGCGAGCGTGCGAGCGCAGCGTGCGCCATGTCGGGGCGGATCACGTCGATGCCGAACTGCGCGCGTCCGGTGATTTTCAGCTCGCTGTCGAGACGCCGCAGCGGGCGGCCGATGTAGCGGAAGTTCGCCGGATCCTTGAGCACCACGTCGCGCGGCGCCCTCTGCCGCGCCGCTTCCGTGGCGAGCTCGCCATAGGTGGCGGTCCCGGCGGACCCGAGCACATTGCCGTCGTGCGTACGGAGCGTATCGGCAGCCACGCTCCAGCGTTTCGCCGCGGCGGCCACCAGCATTGCGCGTGCGGTGGCACCGGCCTTGCGCAGCTGCTCGTAGCTCGTGTTGATGCTGGTGCTGCCACCGGTGAACTGCATCGGTGCGAATGCGCTGTTGTAGGCCGCGTCGACCGGCGCGAACTCGATCCGGAGCTTGCGCGGATCGACATCCAGCTCCTCGCCCAGGATCTGCGCGAGTCCCGTGTACACGCCCTGGCCCATCTCCGACTTGGCGAGCCACACGGTGACCGTATTGTCCGGCGCCACGTGCACCCATGCGTTCGGCGCGAGCCCGGGGCCGCGGCTGACGCTCGGCAACCGGGCGTCGGGCCCGCCACGCCGGCCGAGATACCACGGCACGACGAGGCCCGTGGCGACGACCGCACCGCCGGCCAGGAACATCCGCCGATCGGATTTCACGGCGACTCGGCCAGTTCCGAAGCGCGCTTGATGGCCGCGCGGATGCGCTGGTAGGTGCCGCAGCGGCACAGGTTGCCGCTCATTGCAGAGTCGATGTCGTCGTCGGTAGGTCGGGGAGTCGTCGCGAGCAATGCCGCGGCGCTCATGATCTGGCCCGACTGGCAGTAGCCGCATTGCACCACATCGAGCTCGGACCAGGCGAGCTGCACCGGGTGACCACCGTCGGGCGAGAGTCCCTCGATTGTCGTGACGCTGCGGCCCTCGACCGCGGCCAGCGGAGTGATGCATGCACGGATCGGCGCACCGTCGAGATGCACGGTACAGGCGCCACACAGCGCCTTGCCGCAACCGTATTTGGTACCCGTGAGGCCCGCGATGTCGCGCAGGGCCCAGAGGAGCGGCATGTCTGGGTCGGCGTCCAGCTCGTGGCGCTTGCCATTGATCTGCATGGTAATCATGGCGCGGATGTTACGTGGTTGGCTATCCTCGCGGCAAAGGGGACAAGGCATGCGCGAAATGATGTCTATGGGGCGGCTGGCCGCGGTGCTGCTCGTGGCGGCGACAGCGTCGGCCTGCGCGGGCGCAAGCGAGAAGGCCGACCCGGGCGCCGGCCCTGCGATGGTGCTGGTCACCGGTGCGACGGGCGGCACCGGGCGCGAGGTCGTGGGCCAGGCGCTCGAGGCCGGCTTCGCAGTGCGCGCGCTGGTGCGCGACGAGGCCAGGGCTCGCGCGCTGTTCGGCGATCGGGTGAGCTACGTCACCGTCGACGTGCGTGAC
>CAZVNY010000233.1:0-2703 GCA_964628785.1 uncultured Thiobacillus sp. | reverse complement strand
CGGTGATGGACTGACCGTAGGCCAGGGGCTTGCCCGGGCTCAGATCCTGACGCCCCGGGTGCAAGTGGCTTTCGATCATCACGCCCATGATGCGCCCGTCACCGCTGGCGATCTGTTGTGCCACTTCATGCCCCACCTCGACCTGGCGCTGGTACTGCTTGCTGGAGTTGGCGTGGGACAGGTCGATCATCACCTGGGGACGCAGGCCGGCCCCCGCCAGCTCGTTGCAGACCTGGTCCACGCTGGCGGCATCGTAGTTGGGCTGCTTGCCGCCGCGCAGGATGAGGTGGCAGTCCTCGTTGCCGGTGGTCTTGAAGACCGCCACATGGCCGGACTTGGTCACGGAAATGAAGTGGTGGGTGGCGTTGGCGGTCTTGATGGCGTCCACGGCGATGCGGATGCTGCCATCGGTGCCGTTCTTGAAGCCCACGGGGCAGGACAGGCCCGAGGCCAGCTGGCGGTGGGACTGGGATTCGGTGGTGCGGGCGCCGATGGCTCCCCAGGCCACCATGTCGGCGATGTACTGGGGGGAGATCAGGTCCAGGAATTCGGTGCCACAGGGCAGGCCCAGTTCGTTGATGTCCACCAACAGCTTGCGCGCAATACGCAGGCCCTCGTTGATGTCGAAGCTCTCGTTCAGGTGGGGGTCGTTGAGCAGTCCCTTCCAGCCCACGGTGGTGCGGGGCTTCTCGAAGTACACCCGCATCACCGGGATCAGGTCCTCTTCCAGTTCTGCGGCCAGGGCCTTGAGCTTGTGCGCGTACTCCAGGGCCGCCTGGGTGTCATGGATGGAACAGGGCCCCACGATGACCACCAGGCGATCGTCGGCACCGCGCAACACGTCGTGGATCTGTCTGCGGCCGTCGAAGGTGGTCTTCAGCGCCCTTTCCGAGGCCTTCATCTCGCGCATGATCTGCATGGGCGCCAGGAGCTCGTCGCCCTGTTCGATGCGGGTGTCGTCGGTACGGTAGCCGGTCATGGCTGATAACTCCTTTGCGGGTGCCAGCCCCAAACAAAAAACCGCCAGGGCTGGCGGTTTTTCGGGGACAACGTGGGTCAACTGCGCGCGTGGTTCCAAACCGCCGAAGGGGGCGGGGGGCTAAATCGACCGTAACGCGCAGTGATGTACATGGCATGCATGCTAACAGACCTGGGGGCCGGGAAGCCAGACACCCAGGCCATTCTCAGACAGCCACCTTGGGCAAACGATGCAGAGCCGCCTCGATGGCCTGCTCCGGATAGGCAAAGTCCTCCAGCTGGCCAGAGAAATACCGGTCGTAGCTGGCCATGTCGAAGTGGCCGTGGCCCGAGAGGTTGAAGAACAGTACCTTGGGTTCGCCGGTCTCCTTGCAGCGCAGGGCCTCATCCATGCAGGCGCGGATGGCATGGCAGGATTCGGGGGCGGGGATGATGCCCTCGGCCCGGGCAAAGGCCACCCCGGCCTCGAAGGTGGCCAGCTGGGGCACGGCCACCGCTTCGATGAGCTTCTCGTGATAGAGCTGGGACACCAGGGGGGAGTCGCCGTGATAGCGCAGGCCGCCGGCATGGATGCCGGGGGGCACGAAGTCGTGGCCCAGGGTGTACATGAGCATCAAGGGGGTGTAGCCGGAGGCATCGCCGAAGTCGTAGGCGTAGTGGCCCCGGGTGAGAGTGGGGCAGGAAGTGGGTTCCGCCGCCACCAGGCGCAGGTTCTTGGCCCGGGGATCCCCCGCCGCCTTGTCCGCCAGGAAGGGGAAGGCGCTGCCGGCGAAGTTGGAGCCGCCGCCGCAGCAGGCGAACACCATGTCCGGATAGACGCCGATCTTCTCGAACTGCTTCTTGGCCTCCAGGCCGATGATGGTCTGGTGGTGGCAGACGTGGTTGAGCACGGAGCCCAGGGCGTAGTTGGTATCGGGCCGGTTGGCGGCCTCCTCCACGGCCTCGGAGATGGCGATGCCCAGGGAACCGGGGGAATTCGGGTCTTCCGCCAGGATCTTGCGGCCGGCCTGGGTCATGTCCGTGGGAGAGGCGAAGACCTCGGCACCCCAGGTCTGCATCATGGAGCGGCGGAAGGGCTTCTGCTCATAGCTCACCTTCACCATGTACACCCGTACCTCCAGGCCGAACATGTGTCCCACCAGGGCCAGGGACGAGCCCCACTGGCCGGCGCCGGTCTCCGTGGCCAGGCGCTTGATGCCGGCCTGCTTGTTGTACCAGGCCTGGGGCACGGCGGTATTGGGCTTGTGGGAGCCTGCCGGGGACACGCCTTCGTATTTGTAATAGATCTGCGCCGGGGTACCCAGGGCTTGCTCCAGGCGGTGGGCGCGGAACATGGGCGCGGGCCGCCACATGGTGTAGGCCGCGCGCACTTCCTCGGGAATCGGGATCCAGCGCTCGGCAGACACCTCCTGTTCGATGAGGGCCATGGGGAAGATGGTCGTCAAGGCCTCCGGTCCGATGGGCTTGCCGTCCGGACCCAGAGGCGGCGCCGGCTTGTTGGGCATGTCTGCCACCACGTTGTACCAATGGGTGGGAATATCCGCTTCGTCCAGCATGATCTTGGTCTGGGGCATGGTCCGGGGCTCCTCGCGTGGTTGGCAAAAACCGAATCCTACCTCTCCCCGAGGCTGAAAGGCATGCTCCCGGCTTTCTGCGGGCTTCCTCCGCGCCAGGGCCGCCGGCTATGCTGGATGCACGTCGGACCCTTCCAACATTCGCCCAGGT
>CAZVNY010000232.1:0-2706 GCA_964628785.1 uncultured Thiobacillus sp. | reverse complement strand
AGCCCAAGGGAGAGCCGGGTGCGCATGCGCTGGCTGCGGGTCAGCTCCCGGGCCAGGGCCTCGTCCATGCCACGCCGGTTCAAGGCCCCCGTGAGCTGGTCTTCCCGCACCAGGCTGGAGACCTGCATCAGATCCTGTTCCAGGGTCTGGATACGCAGCCGGGCCTGCTCCGCCTCACTGCGCGCCATCTCCAACTCGTCGTGACTGCGGCGCAAGGCATCGCGCAAGGCCGTCACATCGCTGGACAGCCCCTGCACCACGTCACCCAGTTCGCCGATGTCGCTGGCCTGGCTGATGCGTGCGCTGTAGCTGCCGATACGGGCCTGGTAGCCCTCGGCATTGCGGCTCATCTCGCCCACATGGTCCACGAAGGTGGTGATCAGCG
Organism: uncultured Thiobacillus sp.; assembly: GCA_964628785.1. Taxonomy (GTDB): domain Bacteria; phylum Pseudomonadota; class Gammaproteobacteria; order Burkholderiales; family Thiobacillaceae; genus PFJX01. The sequence goes on along the minus strand of CAZVNY010000232.1, from coordinate 2,321 downwards.
TCTTGAGCCTACCCTTGGCTTCATCCAGGCTCTCCTTGATAGCCCCTTGCTTGTGGGCCAGTTCCCGCAGACTGCGCTCCGCCTCCAGCAAGGTGTCGGCTTGCAAGTCTGCGCGCATGAGGTTTTGCATGGCCGCCAGCTGCCCGCTCAGCCAGGCCTCGTCGCCCACCAGCTCGCCAATGTTCTGGAACAGCAGGGCCATCAGACGCTTCAAGCCGAGGCAAAGCACCTGGCTGTCCTCGGCCCGCATCAGCATCTCCCGCCACAACCGGGACCAAGCCTCGAACTGTGCCGGCGCCATGGCCCTTGCCCCGGCCAGCTCTCGTGCCAATGCCTGGGCCTGCTGGCACAGATCCGGCCAATAGGGCTCGCAGCTGTCGGCCAGTTGTTGCAGATGCTCCACCAGGGTGGCCACGATCTGGGTCGCCTCTGGCATCCCGGGCTGGGAAACAGACTGGGAAAAGGGATGCATGGCAGGCTGGTGAAGCGGTTCGGGAGGGCCGTCCTCGGCCTCGGGCGCAGGCTCCACTTCGCTCTCGTCCAGCACCGTGGCGGCCTCACCGGAATTGGCCCAGGAACGAGTCAGGCCCTGGAGCTTCTCCGCGAGCAGGGCGTCCTGACTGCCGAAATTGATCAGGACCCGTTCCAGCATCTCCCCCTTGCGTGTCTGGGTGAGGCCTTTCTGCCGCGCATCCCATTGTTTGAGCAGGCCGCGCAGGACATTGGCCCAGTGCAGTTCGCCTTGAGACTCTGCTTTGGGCGGCCTGCCGGGTTCCGCGGTCTCACGGCCAGCCACTTCGTTGTAGGCCCGCTGGAAATGCTCTGGTGTGGGGGACAGACGCCGCAAGGCCAGCAAGCGGATGGCTTCACGGGCGATTTCACTGGGATGGCTGGGCTTGCTCATACCGGTATCGGTAAACTCCGTATGCAATCGAAGCAGTTTGATCCAAAACGCAACACTGATGTCTCCCCCTGTGTACGCCCTACCTGCTTACCGCCTGATTCTTCTGCTGGCCAGCCTGCTGCTGCCATGGGCAATTCAGGCCGCTGATGGAAATATACAGATTTTGCGCCAGCAAGCTACAAACTGGCTGCAACAACAGGTGCAGGAGGCCTATCCCGACACTCTGGCCCAGGTGGAACTGGGCCCCCTGGATACACGCCTCCGCTTGTCCCCTTGTGAAGGCATCCAGTTTTTTCTGCCCGTGGGCGCCCATCTTTGGCGCAACGGCTCCCTGGGGATGAAATGCAATGCGCCTGTGCCCTGGAGCCTCTACCTGTCATACAGGATCCAGCTGCATGGGCCTGCCCTGCTGACCCGGCGCCCTCTTCCGGCGCGGCACACCCTGAGCACGGCCGACGTCCTCCAGGACAGTGTGGCCTACAGTCAGGATCCCGGCGGTTATGTGCGCGAGCTTCCGGCCGGCGCCGTGACCCTTCGCTCCATGCACATCAACCAACCCATCCTGATCCAGGACCTGGTACAAGCGGATATCATCAGGGCCGGAGCCCAGGTACAGGTCAAGGTACATGGTCGGGGCTTCAGCGTCACCCAGGAAGGCAAGGCCCTAAATGCCGCCAAGGTCGGTGGTCCGGTGCAGGTGAAGATGCCTTCCGGGCGTATCGTGCGAGGCGTGGCCAACAGCAGCGGAGAAGTGGAGATGCGTCCATGATGTGCTTTGCTGGCCTGCGGGCCACATTAAAGGATCTGTTCACCCAGCCGTTATTGGCTGGTAACCCAAGGAAGACTCGCAGTGAAAATTGACAGCACGGCAAAAATCGACGGGCCAAGCAAGATTAAAGAGTCCAAGGGAGGCAAGAGTCGCACCACAGCTGGTCAAACCCATCAAGGTGGCGTTCAGGATGAGGTGAAGCTGACAGGCAATGCGGCCAAATTACAGGAACTGGAGGCGCGCTTGGCTGAACTGGAAATCACTGACCCGCAAAAGGTGGAGGCCATACGCCGGGCCATTGCCGAAGGCACCTTCGAAGTGAACGACGAAGCCGTGGCCGATGCGCTGATCCAGGAGGCCATCGAGCTGATCAGCCAGCAAAGCCAGCAAAACAAACAATGAGCGCCGTCGAGACGGCGTTGACTCGGGTCAACGCCGTTCTGCAGGAATTCGCCCACCTGCTGGAAGACGAGGCCCAGGCCCTGGCCAGCCAGGATGCGGACAAGATGGCCGCCCTTCTACCCAAACGTCTCGAAATCCATGAACGCTTGCGCGATGCCTGGCAGACACTCGGTGAGTTGGCCGGTGACGCCAGCAGCAAAGGGCTGGCCGATTTGCGGCAACGCCTCTTTGTGCATACCCCGCCCC
>CAZVNY010000231.1:0-2736 GCA_964628785.1 uncultured Thiobacillus sp. | reverse complement strand
GCCGGGTACGTCGGCGAAGTCGCCCATGTTGAGCGTCCACAGCTTCGCGTCGCGGACCAAGGCGCAGGCAGCTATGGCGAGATCGATCTCGCGGCTTCGCGGCTTGGTCACGACCCCGTAGAGCCGGGCGGCGGCTGCAGCCTCGGTCTGCCCGAACGACAAGGCTTCCTCGCTAGGCAGCAGAGCTTCTTGAGCCCTGAGTTCCTGTGTGGTGCGGGGTCCACGCCACCACTCGTATAGGACCAGTGTCGGAACGGCGATGCGTTCACCGTCGGCTAAGAACGCCCGTAACCGGGCTGCGGCCGTGGCGGTTCCGGACAGGCTGGCGATCAGCGCCGACGTGTCGATGACGATCACTTCTTGCCGTCGCTCCCACTCAACCTGCCGCCACCGCGACGTGCCTCCCGCACGAGTCGGATCTCCTCGTCGACTTCGGTCTGCGTGCGTTCGGGCAGCGCTGGAACGAACTCATCGAACAGCTGTAGCAGACGTCGTCTCTCGGCTTCGCTCAGCTTGCCGATCCGCTCGGAGTAGTCCTGGATGGCGTCGCGGACGATCTCGCTCTTGGGCTTGCGCAAGGTCTGCGAAGCCTGGCGTAGGCGCTCGGCCGTTGCCTCGTCCAAGCTGAAGGTCATCTTCACTACCATACTGAAGCCATACTACCATACCGGCGAGTAGGCGCGAGTAGGGCTGTCACGACGACGCCCCTACCCTCACATCGATAGATACGCCGCCCTCACCCCAGGGTCCCCGAGCAGCTCCCTCCCGCTGCCCTCCTTGACCACCTCGCCGTTCTCGAGCACGTAGGCGCGGTCAGCGATGCGCAGCGACTGCTGCACGTTCTGCTCGACGAGCACCACAGTCACGCCCTCCCGGTTGATCTGCTTCAGGGCACGGAAGACGGTGAGCGACAGGGCGGGAGAGAGGCCGAGCGAGGGCTCGTCGAGGAGCAGCAGGCGCGGGTCGCTCATCAAGGCGCGGCCGATGGCGAGCATCTGGCGTTCCCCGCCGGACAGCGTGCCGGCGAGTTGCGCGCCACGCTCGGCCAGGCGCGGGAAGAGGTCGAAGACGAGCTTGCGGTTGCGCGCCGCGTTGGGCTTGGCGCGGCTCAAGTACTCCGCCCCGCTCTCGAGGTTCTCGCGGACCGTCATGAGGGGGAAGAGCTGGCGCCCCTCCGGCACGTGCCCTACGCCGGCGCGGACGATGCGTGCCGCGCTCCAGCCGACGAGTGAGGAGGAGCCGAAGGCGTTCACCTTGCCCGAGCGCGCCTGGACGAGACCGCTGATGGTGCGGAGCAGCGTCGTCTTGCCCGCGCCGTTGGCCCCGATGATCGTGACCAGCTCGCCCTCTTCCACGTGCAGGTCGACGTCCCAGAGGACCGTGATCTTGCCGTACCCGGCCCGCAGGCCACTGATCTCGAGTGCCCGTCCCATCTAGGCGCTCCCTCCCGTCGTGCCCCCCGCGTCGTCAGCGGTCGACGACGCACCTACCGACGGGACGCCGACCGGCTCGTCGCCCCCCTGCGCGTCCTCGTCCTCGACGCCGAGGTACGCCTCCACGACGCGGGGGTCGCTCGTCACGTCGGCGTACGTGCCGCGCGCGAGCTCCGCGCCGTGGTCCATGACGAGCACGCGGTCGGCGAGGTCGCGAACGACCGGCATCACGTGCTCGATGAACACCACGGTTATCCCCTCGTCGCGCACGCTGCGCACGAGCTCCACCGCTTGGCGGGCCTCACCGGGGCGCAGACCCGCCATCACCTCGTCGAGCAGCAGCACCTTCGGTTGGGTGGCGAGCGCCCGCGCTATCTCCAAGCGCTTCTCCTGGAGGAGGTTGAGGTCCTCGACGGGTTGATCACGTAGGGGTGCGAGACCTGTGCGCTCCAGCGCCCGGTCCGTGCGGCGCCGTGCCTCGGCGCTACTGACGCCGTCGGAGCCGAACTGCGCCCCTACCAAGACGTTCTCCGCCACCGTCATCTCCGGGAACGGCTGCACGACCTGGAAGGCGCGCCCGAGCCCCAGCCGGCAGCGCCGGTACGTCGGCATGGTCGTGACGTCGGTGCCGAGAAGCTCGAGGGTGCCGGCCGTAGGCGTGAGGAGACCGGAGATCAGGTTGAGGAGCGTAGTCTTGCCGGCGCCGTTGGGTCCGATGATCGCGAAGATCTCGCCTTGCGCCGCCTCGAATGACACGTCCTTGACCGCCACCAACCCGCCGAACGACTTGCTCAGCTTCGTGACGCGCAAGACGGTGCTCATGCGCGCTCCTCTGCCGGGTCGTCGACGCTCCTGGCCCCATCGGTGCCACTGGCGCCACGAGCATCGGCCAGGGCGCCGGCCCGTCCAGCGCCTCCCGCCCCGCGGCCCCTGAAGAGCTTGCCGATCAGCCCGACGAGCCCGCGCGGCATGAACAGGATGGACGCCACGAGGACGACCCCGTAGCCGATCAGGTACCCCTCGGAGAAGGTGCGCTTGAGGGTCTCCTCGATGCCGGCGAGGACGGTCGCGCCGAGGATGGGGCCGAGGGTGGTGTAGAGGCCGCCGAAGATGGGCGTGACGAGGGCGAGGACCGTCGTGTGGACGGAGAAGGCGCCGTCAGGGCTCACGCTCCCGAGGCGGTGCGCCTCCACGCTGCCGAGCAGGCCGGCGAGGAAGCTCGAGAGGACGAACGCGAGGAGCTTCATGCGTGCCGGGTTCACTCCCATCACGCCGGCCACCTGCTCGTTCGTGCGCAGGGCCG
>CAZVNY010000230.1:0-2774 GCA_964628785.1 uncultured Thiobacillus sp. | reverse complement strand
CCTCGGCCAGCAGGAGCCGAGCCGTGAGGAGGGTGAGCTTCTGGAGCAGCACGGTCATCTGGTTGAGGTTGCGTTTCATGAGTTCGGGGCTCGAGGCGAGCGCCGCGATACGCCTCTCGAGCAGGTCGTCGGCGAAGAGGCGCTCCCGGAAGTGCGCAACGAGGAAGTCGCGCAGGTCGATGTAGACGCCGGCACCGCTCGGCCGACGCGGGAAGGCGGCCAGCAGGTCGGCCTCCCAGCGTTCGGAGGCGAGACCCAACAGCGCGTCCTCCTTGGAGGGGAAGTAGTTGAAGAAGGTGCGCGGCGAGACAGTGGCGCGCTCCGCGATCTGCTCGATCGTGACGTTCTCGATGCCCGACTCCAGCGTGAGCTCTATCGTTGCGACCTCGAGGGCGCGGCGCGTCTCGCGCATCTTCCTCTCTCTCAGGCCGGTTGTCCCGACATCATCCACGAGGGCGAATGATTGCACACCGTGAAACGATGCGCAATAGGCAATGATTCACCGTAGGTGGGGGCGTCGCGACCCGGAAGGCTCGTCAGCGCTTGCCGACCAGGAGCGAGTACAGCACGGCCATGCGCACCGGCACGCCGTTGGCGACCTGCTCCTCGATGACGCTGCGTGGACCGTCCGCCAGCGCGCTGTCGACCTCCACGTCGCGGATCAGGGGGCCCGGGTGCATGAGGATGGCGTCCTTGCGCGCGTGCCGCATGACGGCTTCCGTGAGCTGGTAGCGCGCCACGTACTCGCTCAACGAGGGGAGCAGGCCGGCGCTCATGCGCTCCTGCTGCAGCCGCAGCCCCATGACGGCGTCCGCCCCTTCGACCGCCTCCGCGAGCCGCGCGACGACGCGCACGCCTGGCAGGGCACCGAACTCCGCCGGCACGAGCGTGGCCGGGCCGCATAGCGTGACCTCGCCCCCGAGCTTCGTGAAGAGCTCGACGTTCGAGCGCGCCACGCGCGAGTGATCGATGTCGCCGACGATCGTGAGGCGTCTGCCCGTGAACGGCCGCTCGCCGCTCGCTCCGAAGCGCTTCCGCATCGTGTAGGCGTCGAGGAGTGCCTGCGTCGGGTGGGCGCGGCGACCGTCGCCGGCGTTGACTATGGCCGCGTCCGTCCAGCGCGCGAGCTGGTACGGGGCGCCGCCAGCCGGGTGGCGCACCACGTAGAGGTCGACCTGCAGCTGATCGACGGTCCGCAGCGTGTCGCGCAGGCTCTCGCCCTTCTTGAGCGAGGAGCCGCCGGCCGCGAAGCTGATGACGTCCGCGCTCTGCGCCCTCGCGGCGCGCTCGAAGCTCAGGCGGGTGCGCGTGCTGTCCTCGAAGAAGAGCGTGGCGACCGTGAAGCCCTGCAGGGCGGGCACCTTCTTGATAGTGCGCGTGAGGACCTGCGCCATGACGTCCGCCCTGTCCAGCAAGGCCACCACGTCCGCCGCCGACCAGGCGGCGAAGTCGAGGAGATGGCGGGGGAGGGTCGCGGCGGAGGCGGGCGCCTCGGCGCTCACGCGCGCTCCCAGAGCTCGACGGCGTTCACGCCATCGACCTCCGCGAGCTTCACCTGCACGACCTCCGACGAGGAGGTCGGCAAGTTCTTGCCGACGTAGTCCGCCCTGATCGGCAGCTCCCTGTGACCCCTGTCCACGACCACGGCGTACTGGATGGCCGCGGGCCTGCCCATGTCGATGAGCGCGTCCAGCGCGGCGCGGGCCGTGCGGCCCGTGAACAGGACGTCGTCGCAGAGCACGATGCGCATGCCGTGCACGTCGAAGTCGACCTCGGTCTTCCTGACGATGGGCTGCAGGGCGATCTCCGTCAGGTCGTCTCGGTACAGGGTGATATCCAGCTTGCCGAAGGGCGGCGTCACGCCCTCGTACTCGGCGATGTAGGTGGAGAGACGCTCCGCGATGGGCACGCCGCGCGTGTGGATGCCGACGAGCGCGAGGCGCTCCGCGCCCTTGTTGCGCTCGACCACCTCGTGCGCTATGCGCTTCAGAGCGCGCTCCAGTTCCACTTCTCCCATGAGCGTCGCCTTGAAGGTCAGGTTGGGGTTCTCTGGTTTCGGGTCGGGCATGTTCACTCCTTCCCGGCCTCGCTGGACCGGATTAAAGGTCTGAGGGAGCATACCCCCGCGGGCCACCGAGTACCATCGCTCATGACTCGAGAACGTTCAGGCGGCCACGCGCACGTGGCCGCCAACCGCGCTTACTGGAACCAGCGCGCCCACGATTGGGTGGCAGCCGGCGAGAGGCTGTGGGCGGCCGTCGAGCCGCAGTGGGGCATCTGGCAAGTGCCGGAGAGCGAACTGCGCATGTTGCCGGACGACATGACGGGTATGCGCGCCGTGGAGCTCGGTTGCGGCACAGGCTACGTGTCGTCGTGGATGGCGCGGCGGGGGGCCGTTGTCACGGGCATAGACGTCTCGGAGGAGCAACTCGCCACCGCGAGGCGTCTGGCGGCGGAGCATGGCGCCGACATCGAGTTCGTCCTCGGGGACGCCGAGCGCACGCCGTTCGAAAGCGCCGGCTTCGACTTCGCCATCAGCGAGTACGGCGCCGCCATCTGGTGCGACCCGCACGCTTGGCTGCCCGAGGCGCATAGGCTCCTCAAGCCGGGCGGCCGCCTGCGCTTCCTCGGCAACCACCCCTTCACGCCCGCGTTCAGCCCAGAGGACGGCAGCGCGCTTGGCACCGGCCTGGTGCGGCCCTACTTCGGCGCCCGCGTGTTCGACTGGACGGACGTGAGCGTCGACCCGGGCGGGATCGAGTTCAACCTGACGT
>CAZVNY010000229.1:0-2798 GCA_964628785.1 uncultured Thiobacillus sp. | reverse complement strand
GGTCATGACGTCGTCCACCAGGGCCACATGCCGGCCGGACAGGTCCCGCTCACACTGGAAGGCCCCGCGCAGGTTGCGACGCCGGGCCTTCAGGTCCAGGCCGGCCTGGGGCGGGGTGTTGCGCAGGCGCGCACAGGCATCCGCCTGCCAGGGCAGCTGCAGATGACGGCCCAGGCGCCGGGTGATCTCCACGGCCTGGTTGAAGCCCCGCTCCCACATGCGGCGGGGGTGCAGGGGCATGGGGATGAGCAGATCCACCGGCTCACTGCCCCAGACACAGGAGGCCAACTCCCGGGCGAAGAGCGCGCTGAGCTCCACGGCACCCTGATACTTGCAGTGCCGGATCAGGGCATCCAGGGGAAAGGCGTAGGCCGCCACCGCCTGGGCCGCATCGAAGGCCGGGGGGTGGCGCAGGCAGGCGCCGCACAGATCCCCCGTGGGCGTGGGCTGGGCGCACTGGGGACAGCGGGCGTGGGGCAACCGGGGCAGGTCCGCCGCACATGCCGGGCACAGGCTGGCGCTACGGGTCCGACCGCCGCAGAGCAGGCAGGCATGGGGCAGGCTGGTATGCATGAATTTCATGCAGCTGTTCAAAATATCGTGCAGCCGATTTGACATTGGGTCCCCCTCCCACGCACCATGCACTGCTTTCCTTCGTCATGGCCCCGGTGCCGGCACCGGGGCAAAGAATCGACCATGGCTGATTCGCACCTCATCCCCGCCGCTTCCAGCCTGCGCAGCGCCCGCCTGTTCAACCTGCTGGCGGTGGCCTCCACCCTGCTGGCCGTCCTGCTTTTCAGTCTGGGCAACTTCATCGCCGACAAGAAGCTGCACTTCCTGCCCATGGCCATGTCCCTGCCACCTGTGGCCATCTGGCTGGCATTCTCCATTTTTGTCTATGCGGGTATCGCCCATCACCCCCATCCCCGGGTGCGTTACTACAACAAGTGGGCGGGCTACCGCTATTACGGCCTCATCGGCACGGTGCCCATCGTACCCATATTCGGCGAATTCATCCCCGGCGGCTGGGCCAGCCTGGCCGCGCTCCTGATCCTGGTGCTGGTGCCCTGGGCCCTGTACGACGTATGGCGGGCCGGCAGGGAGGACTGGCAGGACCTGGTGGTGGAAGACGTTAACAAGGTGGGAGCCCATTCATGACCGATCTGTCCCAGCCCGTGCACAAGAAGACCTGGACCCTGGCGGAGGTGGAGGCCCTTTTCGAGCTGCCCCTGAACGACCTGCTGTTCCAGGCCCAGGGTGTGCATCGCCGGCACTTCGATGCCAACACCGTGCAGCTGTCCACCCTGCTGTCCATCAAGACCGGCGGCTGCTCCGAGGATTGTGGCTATTGTTCCCAGTCGGCGCGCTACGACACCGGCGTGGAGCGGGAACGGCTCATGGCGGTGGATGAAGTGCTGGAGACGGCCCGGGCGGCCAAGGCCGCCGGTGCCACCCGCTTCTGCATGGGCGCGGCCTGGCGGGGGCCCAAGGACCAGGACCTGGATGCCGTGGAGAGCATGGTGCGGGAGGTGAAGGCCCTGGGCCTGGAGACCTGCGTCACCCTGGGCATGCTCAAGCCCGGCCAGGCCGAGCGCCTCAAGGCGGCGGGCCTGGACTACTACAACCACAACCTGGATACCGCCAGCGAGTTCTACGGCCAGGTCATCACCACCCACACCCATGACGATCGCATGAATACCCTGGCCCGGGTGCGCCAGGCCGGCATCCATGTGTGCTGCGGCGGCATCATCGGCATGGGGGAATCCCGCCGGGTGCGGGCCGGCCTGGTGATGGAGCTGGCCAATCTGGACCCGCAGCCGGAATCCGTGCCCATCAACATGCTGGTGAAGGTGCCGGGCACCCCGCTGTGTGACGCGGATCAGGCCGGCGATCTGGACCCCCTGGAATTCGTGCGCACCATTGCCGTGGCCCGCATCACCATGCCCGCTTCCCATGTACGCCTGTCCGCCGGGCGCCAGGAACTGGGAGAGCTGGGCCAGGCGCTGTGCTTCCTGGCCGGGGCCAATTCCATCTTTTACGGTGACCGGCTGCTCACCACCGGCAACCCGGGCGTGGCGGCCGACACGGCCCTGTTTGCCAAGCTGGGCCTGAAGACGGAGCCGATGCAGGGACCGGGCAACGCCCGTTGAGTCCGTGCCCCTCCAGGGGGAGGGGTGAGCCATGAAGCCCGAGCAACTCACTTCCGCCCTGGCCGAACTGGATGCCCGGGGCCTGTCGCGCCAGCGTCGCGTGCTGGAATCCCCCCAGGGCACCCGGGTGCGGGTGGATGGCCGGGACTACCTCTCCTTTGCCAGCAACGACTACCTGGGCCTGGCCGGGCATCCGGCCCTGGCCCGGGCGGTGAGCGAAGCAGTACAGCGTGCCGGCACGGGGGCGGGGGCGGCCCACCTGCTCACGGGGCACCACCAGCTGCACCACGCCTTGGAAAGCGCCCTGGCGGATTTCGTGGGTCTGCCGGCGGCCCTGTCGTTCTCCACCGGCTACATGGCCAATCTGGGGGTGTTGACCGCCCTGCTGGAACGTGACGGCGAGATCTTCGCCGACCGCTGCAACCATGCCTCCCTGGTGGATGGGGCCCTGCTCAGCCGTGCCAGGCTGAGCCGCTATCCCCATCTGGACCTGGATTTTCTAGAGCGCCTGCTGGCCGCCAGCCAGGCCCGGATCAAGCTCATCGCCACGGACAGCGTGTTCAGCATGGACGGTGACCTGGCGCCACTGCCCCGCCTCCTGGAACTGGCGCGGCGCCATGACGCCTGGCTCTACCTGGATGATGCCCA
>CAZVNY010000228.1:0-2862 GCA_964628785.1 uncultured Thiobacillus sp. | reverse complement strand
GTGGTCGGGACTCGAAGGTACCGACGCCAATCAGACTCACGCCTTCGCCTTTGGCTACGGCATCGGTGATGGTATCCAGCATGGCCTTGAGTGCACGATCAGCAGCAGCTTTGGACAGTTCGGCTTTTTCCGCAATGGCGTCGATGAGTTCGGATTTGTTCATACGGGGTCTCCTGAGTGATGTCATGGGCTATGACGCGCGCATCATAGCAAGACATGTATGGGAAAGTGCAAGCAAAAATCGCGGTTTCATGGGGTTTGACGCCGGTTGTGCCTCTCCGGGAGCAAGGGCACGACATGCAAGTCTGAGAAAACCCTCAGCCGGCCTTTTTTTCTTCCTCTTCGATGCGATCCAGTTCCGCCTCCATTTCCACATCGGAAAGCGGTCTGTAGACCTCATCCCCCTCGGTTTGATCTGCCTTGTTGCGCACCATCCAGCCGGCCACCACCACCCCCAGTTCATACAACAACCACAGGGGTACGGCCAGCATGATCTGGGAGACCACATCCGGTGGCGTAAAGATGGCGCCGATGACGAAGGCCCCCACGATGACGTAGGGCCGGGCCTCCCGGAACTTGGCCACCTCCACCAGCCCCATGGTGGCCAGGGCTACCACTACGATGGGCACCTCGAAGGTGAGACCGAAGGCCAGGAACAGGGTAATAACGAAATCCAGGTATTTGCCGATGTCCGTCATCACCGCCACCCCCTGGGGAGCGATGCCGACAATAAAACCGAAGACCACCGGGAACACCAGGAAATAGGCAAAGGCCATGCCACAGGCGAACAGCACCACGCTGGCCACCACCAGAGGCAGGATGAAGCGCTTCTCGTGGCTGTACAGCCCCGGTGCGACAAAGGCCCAGGCCTGGTACAGGATATAGGGCAGGGCGATGAGGAAGGCGGCCATCAGGGTCACCTTCACCGGCACGAAGAAGGGGGTAACCACCTCCGTGGCGATCATCTGCCCCCCCTGGGGCAGCTTGGCCAGCATGGGCTGGGCCAGCAGGGTATAGAGGTCGTTGGCCCAGGGGAACAGACAAACGAAGAGCAGGATCCAGACGATGACCGCGCGCAACAGGCGATCACGCAACTCCAGCAGGTGGGAGATGAAGGTTTCCTGACCGTGCAAACTCATGGCAGGGGTAGCGACTCAGGCCTGGGGCCTGTCATCGGCCATCGGTGCGGCGATGTTTTGTTCTTCAGCCCGCTCAGGCCCGGCGGACGATCCTTCAGCCACTTCGGTGGCATCCACGGAAAGCGATGCCTCTGGCACGGGTCCGGGCAGTACCGTCTCGGCAATGGCCGGATCGGCGCCGGTCCCGTCTGCGGCCTCGGCCTGCATCTTTTCGTACTCACGTTGTGCCAGACCGCCATCGGTCTCACTCATGGCCTGCATCACCTTGCTGATCTGTCCCGTCTCCTGGGCTACCGCATCTTCCGCCTGGCGCAAGGTCTCACTGGCCATGATCTCGTATTTCTGCGCCGTCTCCTTCATTTCCTGCTGCATCTTGCGCAGTTCATCGAGACGCATGTCCCGGTCGATATCCTGCTTCACCTGGGCCACGTAGCGGTTCAGCCGCCCCAGCCACTGGCCCGCCGTACGGGCCACCTTGGGCAGGCGCTCGGGGCCGATGACCAGCAGGGCCACCACGCCAATGACCATGAGCTCGGAAAAGCCGATATCGAACATGGCAGGAAGAGATCAGTACAGGAGCAACGGCATCAAGCCCACATGACCTAGTGCAACACGGCCCCCTGCCGGCTCACGCTGACTGGAGATTGCACTTGGACCGGCGGCTTGCCCTTTTGTCACGCGTCGCGGCTCAGCTTTGCTGCCTATCCTTGACCTCGCCTTCGATGGTGGTGCCCTGGCTCTCGTTGCGGGGCAGCTCCGTGGGCTTGGCCTGTTCTTCCGCCATGGCGTCCTTGAAGCTCTTCACCGCGCCTCCCAGGTCGCTGCCGATGTTGCGCAGCTTCTTGGTACCGAATACCAGCAACACGATGACCAGAACGATCAACCAATGCCAGATACTGAAGGAACCCATCGTCTCTCTCCTCGAAAAATCACATGGCACGGAGGCGTCCGCCCCCAATTACATGAACATGCAGATGCATGACTTCCTGACCGCCTCCCGGGCCCGTGTTGATGATGGTACGAAAGCCATCCGTCAGGCCCTGTTCCCGGGCCAGCCGGGGGGCCTGCAACAGGATGCGGCCCAGGAGGGCCCCTTCCTCGTCCCGGGCATCGGCCAGGGAGGCTATGTGGGCCTTGGGCACGATCATGAAGTGCACCGGGGCTACCGGGTTGATGTCATGGAAGGCGATGACCTCGTCGTCCTCGTACACCTTGCGGCAGGGAATCTCGCCGGCGGCAATCTTGCAAAAAATACAGTCGCTACTCATCACGGATCCTTGGGTATGCTCAGGGCCTAAGTACGCATACTGCCACGTAAAACATCATGCTTTGCCAATGGGCGGGGCTTTGGAGACACTGCGTGCAGCCTTTTCCGCCAGCCCCGACTGGCCCTCACGCCGGGCCAGTTCCGCCAGGATTTCAGCGGGCCGGATACCCTGGTGGACCAGCAACACCAGGGAATGAAACCACAGATCCGCGGTTTCGTAGATGACTTTGTCCCGCGCCCCGTCCTTGGCGGCCATGAGGGTCTCTGCCGCCTCTTCCGCCACCTTCTTGAGAATGGCATCCAAGCCCTTGGCATACAGGCGGGCCACGTAAGAGACCTGGGGATCCGCCTGCTTGCGGGTCTCCAGGGCGTCCGCCAGCCGCTCCAGGATGTCTGCCGTGGCGGTGTCTGCGGGCTGCAGGCCGGGATCGGGGGCGATTACCGTCATTTCCTGTA
>CAZVNY010000227.1:0-2881 GCA_964628785.1 uncultured Thiobacillus sp. | reverse complement strand
AACGGCATCGCGGTACGGTTTCCGGGGGGCATTGATCCGGCCGATCACGAACGGCAAGCCGTCGGCTCCGAGGTCAGCCCGGATCCGGTGGATAAAGGTCTCCAGCCGGGTGCCATAGGCGGCGGCATCCTCCTCGGTGGTGGCATCGCGTTCGCCCTGCATCCAGACGAAGGCACGCAACCGAACGGCACGGCCTTCCTGTGCCAACGCCGCTTGCGCCGCTTGGACCTTGGCAAGCAGCCGCAGGTATTCCTTCCCCGTGCCTGGGCACCAGTCGGTCGCGAGCGACGTGCCGCCGCGGGTGTGTTTTATGATTGCCTGCGTCGCTCCGGCGGACGGATGGGCGGCGAGTTCCGCACCGAAACCGATTTCCGGCCCGAACCCGTCCGGTGGTTCAGGTCGGACTGAGCTGCCGGGGGCGAGCGGTCCCCAGGATTCTGCGAAGTAGAAGCGGATCCCCGTTTGTGGTGCTGCGAGCGCAGGAGGCAGGTCACTGCGATGGGCACGCCCTTCCATGTTCGACTGCCCGGCAAGGATGAAAACATCGACGGGACGGGCAGGTGCCCTGCCCCTGCTGCCAGGAAGCAGCACCGTGAAAAACATCAATGGAAGAAGGAGAAAGGCACGCATGGGCGAAAGTCAGGAGCGCCTAAGGATCACAAACGAAGTGACCATAAGGATCAGTGAGACGGAGGCAGCGGCTAAAAGGGGACGCAGCCCAACCGAGCGCACGGAGTCCAGGCGTGTCTCGAGGCCAACCGCCGCCATGCCTACGGTGAGGAGGAATCCCGCCGCCAGCTCAAAGGTGTGCAGCACGGAAAATTCCGCTGCGAACGATCCTGAGCCAAATGGGAGTGACCAGACAAGGTCGACTTCAGGGAGGAGTCCCAGCGTGCGAATGACGGCCATTGCACCGAACCCGAGCACAAACCCTGGCACCAATCGCCAAACGTGTGTCGCACCCTGCGTCCCCGAGTTGCCCGCGCGGCGTTTTGTCCAGAGCGCGAGCGCTATGGCGACCGGAGCCAGCAGGCAAACCCGTGCCAGCTTCACGATGGTGGCGATTTCGCCGGCCTCCGGACTGTGGGCCAAACCCGCGGCGATCACCTGCGGGGTCTGATGGATGGTGAGGCCAGTCCAGACACCGAATTCCCAAGCGCTCATGCCGGTGACTGCCGCGACCACGGGCAAGACTGCCATTCCTGCCAGTCCCAACAGTGCCATTGTCGCGACACCGACCACAACGCTCTCGTCACGAGCGCGAAGAAGCGGCGCGATTGCCACGATGGCGGTGCCTCCACAGATCGCGGTCCCGACCGCGAGAAGGATTCGATCCGTCTGAGTCAGCCGGAAGAGCGGGCCGAGCCAGCGAAACAGCAGGAAGGTTGAGGCGACGACGGCGGCGCTGCCGGCGAGGCCGGCAACCCCTACCCGGAGCAGCGCGCTCAGGTCGAGCCTCGCGCCGAGCAGCACGATGCCAAGTGCGAGGACCTTCTTGGAGGCAAGCTTCAATCCGGGCTCACAGGTGAGCGGGAGCTTCACCGCGTGGGTGAGTGCGATTCCGCCGACTATCGCGAGCAACACTGGGTCGAGCGGGTGCCGTCCCTGCGCATCCGTAAAGGGCCAAACCTGCAGGTGCGCGAGCACCGTGCTGCTGGTGGCCAGCATGCTCGCCAGCAGTACTCCTTTCCAGTATCCGATCGGTGCCGTTGTAATCACGGTGAGTGCGCGTTTCCCGCTGGGGTTAAACATGGGGAAAATAATAACTCGGAAGATATACGGAATAGGTGCAGTCTTCGTTCGATCGATTGACTTCGGGACGGATTTTTGGCGATGGACTCGAAATCGAAGATTTTTCAAGGGAAAGTGTTGACATAGTGATTTCAATAAAACTATTCACTAAATGATCACCTGAGAGGTCAATACCAATCCCTTCTTTTCCGATGATGACACCCGAACAACTGCGAAAGAAACTTACCGGTCCCATCGTTGCGATGACGACCCCCTTCACTCCGGACGATCGCGTCGACGTTGATGCGTTGAAGCGTCTGACGGAGTTTTACTTGGCTGAGGGCATCCGGACCGTGATCGCCGATGGCAGCACGGGCGAATTCGCCTCGCTGGACGAGGAGGAGCGCAGGATGGTAATAAAGACCGTGGTCGAGACCGCGCGCGGCCGGATGACGGTGATTGCCGGCACGGCCTGCCCCGGCACGAAGCTCACGATCGAGCTCACGCGTTACGCGGAAAGCATCGGGGCAGACGGCGTGATGATTACGCCGCCCTATTATGGCTTCGGCGGCTGGGAGGGCCTGAAGAAGCATTACCGGATGGTGGCCGAGGCGACGAACATCGGCATTGTCGTGTACTTCAGCGGGGCTGTGATGCACACCGTGGCCAACGTGCTCGCAAAGCCCGAGCTCATGCTCGAGCTCGTCGACGCCGGCCAAGGGCACATCTCGGGATTCAAGGATGCCTCCGGCAATTTCCACTTCTACCGGACGGTCTGCAAGCTCCTCAAGGACAAGGTGGCGGTCATGGGCAGCAACGGTATGAACTACTACCTCTATGCCCACCAGTTCGGCGGTCCATGTTTCCTCACCGGCCTCGGCAATATCTGGCCGAAGGTCGAGCTGGCCTTCGACGCCGCCCTGCAACGCGGAGACCATGCCGAGGCACTCCGCATCGTGAATGAGTTCGACCTGCCGTACCTCAAGGCCTGCGTCGCCACCGGCACGTATAATGGCGCGGTCAAGGCGCTGATGGACATGGCCGGACTGCCCGGCGGCCACATTCGTGCGCCCTTCCTCGATTGCACGCCGGAGCAGAGGGCCGTGCTGCGGAGAGTCTGTACCGAGATCGGCCTGCTGAAGCCGGTGAA
>CAZVNY010000226.1:0-2911 GCA_964628785.1 uncultured Thiobacillus sp. | reverse complement strand
AAAGGGGTCTTTGGGTGGGGAAAAACCAAACTCAGGTCAAGGCTGCACGGGGTGTCCGCGATCATGCTTTCGTCATGCCCACGACCGAGTGCCGAAACCGTCCCATGCTTGCGCGTCGCGCCCTGTCCCTGTTGGTGCCCTTGACGCTGGCGGCGACCGCGGCGGCACAGTCGGCGCCGCAAGGACAGACCATCGTCGTCTCGGCCACGCGCCATGCCATGCCGCAGATCGATGCCCCGGCCGCGATCGACGTCATCACGCGCGCCGACATCGAGGTGCGTGGCGCCGACAACATCTTCGAGGCCGTCCGCGGCGAAACCGGCATCTCGATCCAGGGCCGCACGGTGAGCGGCCGCCGCACCCTCAACCTGCGCGGCATGGACGCGCGGCACACGCTGATGCTGGTGGACGGCAAGCGCATCGGTGCCAGCGACAGCTTCGTCGCCCACAGCGATTTCCAGTACGACTGGATCGCCGTCGACGACATCGAGCGCATCGAGGTCATCCGCGGCCCGATGTCCGTGCTCTACGGCGCCGAGGCGCTGGGCGGCGTCGTCAACATCATCACGCGCAGTCCGGGCCGCGAGCGCTGGAGCCTGGGCGCGATGGTCGAGGGCAGCGTCGCCGAGGGCGACCTCGGTGGCAACGGCCACCGCGCGTCGCTGCATGCCGACGGTCCGCTGGGGGCGGACTTTCGACTGGGCGTCAGCGTCTCGCAGCGTCGGCGCCAGGCGATCGCCAACCAAGAGGACGCGCGCATCTCCGACCTCGAAGGGCAGGAGAAGAGCGACGCCGCGGTGCGCCTGGTCTGGGACCCCGCGCCCGGTCACGAGTTGGTGGCCGAGCATCGCTTCGGCGAGGAGACGCGCTGGGCCGACCTGCGCGAGAAGAGCGGCCGCAAGCGCTACTACGCAAGCATCACGCCGGTCGATCGCGAGCACAGCTCGCTGGGCTGGACGGGCGCACTCGGCGGTGCGCTCGATGCGCGCGCCTCGCTGCGCATCTACCGCAGCACGCTGCAGACCGGCAACACGCGCAGCAACGGCGTCGCCTCGCTGCGGCCGCAGGCGCTGGACGACCGCGTCGGCGAGGGCCAGTTCTCCATCGTGCCGGCGGCAGGGCAGTTGAGTTCCGCGGGTTTCGAGCTGCGGCGCGAGGAGGTCGAGAACGTCGGCCTGGCCGGAGGACACGGGCGCGCCGACAATCGCGCGCTCTACCTGGAGCATGAGGCGCGGCTGGCCCCGACGGTGACCCTGACCGGCGGCCTGCGCTACGACCACCACAGCCGCTTCGGCCACGAATGGAGCCCGCGCGCCTACCTGGTGTGGAAGGCGGCGCCGGGCTGGACCGTCAAGGGCGGCTACGGCCACGGCTTCAAGGCGCCCACGCTCAAGCAGAACTCGGCCGACTACCTCGAGGACGAAGGTCCGTTCACGTTCCGGGGCAACGCCGCACTGCGCCCGGAGAGCAACGACGCCGTCGAGATCGGTGTGGGCTGGAGTTCGCCGCAGTTGGGCGTGCAGGCGATGCTGTTCCACAACCGCGTCACCGACCTCATCGTCACGCGCCCCATCGGCATGCTCGCCGGCCGCGCGCTCTATACCTTCGAGAACACCGACAAGGCCACGCTGCAGGGCCTCGAGTCCGGCGCCACCTGGAAGCCCACGCGCGCCTGGACGCTGGCGGCAAGCTGGCAGTGGCTGGATGCCACCGACGGCAGCGGCCAGCGTCTGGAGCGGCGTCCGCGCCATCAGTTCGGGCTGCGCGCGGGCTGGGCCTCCGGCCCCTGGAGCGCCGGCGGCAGCGTCGAGCGCTCGAAAGGCCTGATCCTTGCCGCGCCGGTGGCCGGTGAGCCCGCGCAGCCGGTGCCGAGCATCACGATGATGTCGGCGCACGCCAGCGTCGCGCTGCCCCACGGTCTCGAGCTGGGCCTGGGGGTGATCAACCTGGGCAACGTCAATCTGGCGGACGAGTCGCCGCTGTTCCTGCACGCCGAAGTGCCGCGTACCTGGCGGCTGACGCTGCGGGGCCGCTGGTAGACGAGGCCCGGTCCGCAAACCAGCCGCGCCCCGATGAACGCCTTCTTGCCGCCGCCACAGCCCACGCCCGGCCGTTTCGACGAGCCCTTCGAGATGCTCGAGGCCTGTCACGGCCGCGTGCGACGCTCGCTGATCCAGAGGGAGCGGCTGGCGGCGCGGCTGCCCGTGCATGGCTGCGACGCGCAGGCGGCGCAGGTCGCGCGCGACGTCATGCGCTACTTCGACCTCTCTGCGCCGATGCACCACGAGGACGAGGAGCGGCATATCCTGCCGCTGCTGCGCGCCGCCGGCGACGAGGCCTTCGCGGCCCAGATCGAGCAGGAGCACCACGAGCTGCACCGGCTCTGGATCGAACTGCGGCGCGGCCTGGCCGAGGTTGCCGCGGGCAGCTGGATCGCCGCCGGTCCGGCCGAGTTCGTCGGCTGGGCCAAGTTCGCGACGCTCTACCGCGCGCACATCGCCTCCGAAGAGGCGATCGCCTTCCCCGCGGCGCGTGCCGTGCTCGACGAAGCGACGATGAAGGCCATCGGCCACGAGATGGCCGAGCGCCGCGGCCTGGGCTGAGCGCGTCAGCCCGCGCGCGGCCGCGCGGCCGCGCAGCTACCAGCTGCAGCCCCGGTCCCGCAGCGCATCGACCACCAGCGGAATCACGGCCAGCACGCCCGCGCCGCGGTAGGCCTGGCGGCAGTCGGGCCTGGCGGCCTGCTCGATGCCCTCGGCCAGCGACGGCCTGCGTGCCGGCGGCGGCGGCATGAGGTTGAGCAGGCGCGGCGCCGCGAGGTCCGGCGCCGGTGGGCGCGTCGGCGGCAATTCCAGGTTCAGGCGCGGACGCGGATCGGGCGGCGGCAGCGTCGGCGCAACGCCCTTCGCCG
>CAZVNY010000225.1:0-2924 GCA_964628785.1 uncultured Thiobacillus sp. | reverse complement strand
CCGTCGGGCGTGGATTGCGGCGTCATCAGCCGGTCGCCCGGCGGCGGGTCGATCCGGCCCGGCAGCACCTCTGCATCGGAGAGGGCGTCGTCCGGGGCGGTGACGGCGAGATCCGGGGCGGCGGCGAGGCCCGACCGGGCGGGGGCGTCCGGGGCGCCTTGCGCGGTCTCCGCGCCGAGGATGGCGTCGGAGGTGGCATGGGGTGCGGCGAGGGATTCGGGGGCGGCGAAGATCCCCTCGACGCCCGCCGGGGCCGGGGCATCGCCCGCGTCCGGCAGGCCGGAGACGAGGGAGCCGGGCGCAAAGGAGCGGGCCTGGAAACCGAGCGACATGGGAGATCACCTGTGCTGAAAATCGACGCCGGACCGACTCCCGGCACCGGGGAGAGAAACCGTGCGAAGGGTAACGCCCGCGGATCCTCAAATCAAGATTGATGCGCCCGCCCGCCGGCCGGCCGGGCGGGATCACCCGGCGCCACCTTGTTGGCCTGCAGCCAGGTCTTCGCCAGTTCGAGCTGTCGGTGCGGATCATCAGGGATCCCCTCGAGCGCTTCGGCATTGCCCGACCGAAACTCCCTGATCTGGGCGGGCGTCAGCCTCGCATTGACCTGTTCGACAAGGCGTTGCTCCCCGGCGTCGGAGAGCGACTGCACCTCGCCGCGCTCGGCCTGCCGCAAGACAGCCACCAACTCGGGTGCCGTGGCCTCAAGGTGGCGGCGATCGGCATGGTCCTGTCGCACGCCATCCTCGATCTCGAAGCTGCGCTCGCTGATGCAGGCCCAGGAAGCACCTGCGGCACGTCCTCGGTGATCGGCCCGGGAGGTTGCGATAGATCGCGCAGGGCGAGATCCATGTCGCCGGCATGAAGTGTCCGGTCCTGCTTCGCGATGGCAAAGCCCGGCGGCTGCCGGGCATCGGTTTCCCGCTCCCAAGCCATCGACGCCAGTTCGGCATGCCGGGGCGAGCGCTGCGCATGGTTCTCGAAGGCAAGCCGTGCCGCTTCGACCTCCTTCTCGCCAGCCCGCCGAACGGCCGGATCACGGAACAGGGGTCGTTGACATCGGTCTGCCGGAACCCGGCGACCAGCTCGCGGAAGTCCTGGCGCTCGGGCGCACTGAACACGTTCGGCCCGCCATCCCCGGCGCCATGGGTTGGAAGGTCCCGTTCGACCTCGTCCAGGGCGCGCAAGACCCGGGCTTCGGTCAGGACACCTCCCAATCTGCCATGCACCGTCTCCAACCGATCCAGCGCCTCGTCGCGTTGCGTATCGGCGCGCAGACCGAACCCTTCTTTCCCGGCAATCGCCCGCAAGTCCTGCGCCAGCCATTGCTGTTCCAGCGCGGCATTGCCCGCGCCTTCGCGCATCCGGGCCAGCAGAGCGCCATTGAAGATCGCCGGTGAATGGCCACCGCCGCGCGCACCATCTGCGCCCGCTTGCCGATGCCACTGGCCGGGCCGGCGACCTTGCTCCAGCCGCGGTCGAACAGGGCCGGATTGACCGCGCGCAAGGCCCCGGACCGCGCCATCCTGCACCTCTGCCATCAGCGGCGCGAGCGCGCTCCCGATCTCGAGTTCAGGGGCCTTGCGCCGCCCGGAAGCCAGTTCCTGGATCTGGTCCGCCATGTCGAACACCAGACCCGCCAGGGCCCGGATTTCGGCGGGGCCCGAACCGGTCCAGGGCAGCGGTTCACCCCGGACACGCGCCTCATCGCGTCGGCCATGTGGTCCTCCGGGGCGAGCATGCCATTCGCGGCCAGAACGAGAAGCCGCAAAGCCTCTGACCGATGGGCGATGCCGCGAGACGACAAGACCGCATCGAAGTTCCGCACCTCGGCGCCACTCAGACGCAGACCAACCACGCGGACCCGGCTTCCATTCGAGATGCGCCGCCCCTGCGCATGGTTCACCGCGTTTCAGATCGACTTCAGGCTGACCCCATATCGGCCCGCCAGATCGACAGCCGACGCCCCCTGAGACCGCTCTCTGGCGATCCTCAGACGCTCCTCCTCTGTCAGCCTGCGGGCCTTGGCCATTTTGAAGTTAACGCTCCTATTTCTTGCCAGAATCGTACAAGCCCGCCTTCTCCCAGCACAAGCGGAGAAGGACACAAGGGCTTGTACTCGTTATGAAAACCGCCCAACCGGGGCGGTTTCACGTCTTCTGCGTTCTGCATCCCGTCTCCTGCCAGATGCGCCCCGTCCTTTGCGCTCTGCACCCTGCGACATGGAACGTGCCGGAAGGAGAATGGGATCTGCGTTCTGCCGGATGCGCCCTGCACTTTGCTGACTGGAGAACGGATCCTGTCTTCTGCGGTCAGCGGGTTGGCATATGGTATCTGCGCTCTGCGCTTTGCCTGACCTCTCTCCGTCGCGTTCGCATTATCCGCATCACGCCCCCATTGTCGAATTGGGTTCGGCCGGGGCGTCTCGCGGCGCGGGAGGGGCCATCGCTGTCGGTGCCGCCCCCGACCAGCGGGCGGGCAAGCGCATGCCGGTCGTCCCGCAGCAAGATCGAACTCCTGATGGTCATGGCGTCCTCCTGCGTGGAAGCAGGACCGGGAAGCACCGGAATGGCGGTTCGGTCAGGCTGTCCGAAGCCCGTGACACACGGGACTGGTCCCTTCGCCCATCGGAACTGACCATCCCGATAAGGCGGACTTATCGCGGATGACATGCTCGTCGCCAGGGCGCGCTGGTGGTGTGCGGAAAGCCAGAAGAATGCGCGCCCTGCGTGGCAGGCAGGGTCTGGGAAGGGAGATGCGCTCACCGGGGATCCCGGTGCGGCCCGCCCTGTGCCAATCAGTCGGGCCAATCAGTCGGGCCAATCAGTCGGGCCAGTCAGTCGGGCCGGTCAGTCCGGCCAGTCAGTCGGGCCGGTCAGTCGGGCCGGTCAGTCGGGCCGGTCAGCCACGGTAGCCGAGCTGGC
>CAZVNY010000224.1:0-2927 GCA_964628785.1 uncultured Thiobacillus sp. | reverse complement strand
CCTGGTAGACGGCCCAGGCGCTAGTGTCCATGGGCTCGCCGTACGTCATGCGGTAGCGGGCGTTGAGCTCGCGCGCGCCGTAGGCGTCGAGCGTCGCCTCCCACGCCGAGATGCGGTGGCCGGCGCCGAGCGTCGGGGCGGCAGCGCGCCACGCCCGGTAGAAGTCCCTCGTCTGGGTGTCCTGGTAGGGGTAGCCGGTGACCATGGCGGAGACGCCGCGCACGTCCAGCTCGCGCACGGCGGCGAGTTGATCATCCGCGCCCATGAACAGGATGACGAAGTCGGCACGCGAGCGCGAGATGCGCGAGGCGACGTCGTCCCAGTCCGTGGTCGACCCGATCACGGTGCTGCCCGCGATGTTGGCCGCGAAGTGGCGCTCGTCGAGGGTGCGCTTGACGCGGTCAAGTTGGGCCGCCGACTCGGCGGTGTCGTCCAGCAGGAAGTACCAGTCGCGCAAGCCGGAGCGCACGTACCAGCCGGCCATGGCGTCCAGGTACATGGCCGCGCTCGGCTCCACGTGGAAGAGCGTGGGCCTGCACTGCTCGTTGCGGAGCACGTCGGCCGAGGCGCCGACGTTGATGAAGGGCACGCCGGCCTCTGCCGACCAGGCGGCCAAAGCCTCCGCTTCGGCGAGGTCGAAACCGCCGACGATGCCGTACACGCCATGCTCGTCAAGCAGCGTCTGGGCGGCGGCCACGACGGCCTCCGGTCCGTCTGCCACGACGGCCTCCGCTGAGAACTCGTAGTCGAGCATCTCGGCGTTGAACCCGAACTCGTCGTTCGCCATCGCGGCTCCCTGCGCGGCGGCACGCGCGACCGCCGCGCTGATGGCGTCGCCCTCGGCGCCCGGACCGGGCAGGATGATCCCGACGTGGAAGCCGGCCTCCAAGCCGGCTTGGGCTCCGGCCACCCCTAGTGAACCGAGGAGGGCCAAGACGGTGAACGCCAGGAGGCGTCTCATGCTCGCCCACCCCTGGCTTCATCGTTGCCGATCGATATTCTGACGGTTCTACTCAACTTCGTTCCGCCTCCCATCCTGTTCCCCCGCCTGCGACGAAGCGCGACCGTCGGCGGTGCGGTCGACGGAATGCTTCCGATTCGGGGCGATGATATAGGATGACGCCAGTACACCCGGTCCGCCAGTCAGCCTAAGCGAAGCAGGGGAACCTCAAGGAACGGCATGCGCATACTGCTCCTCGAAGACAACCGCGACATAGCAGGACCGCTCGTCGAGGCGCTTCAGTCGGAGCGGTACGACGTCAGCTGGGTCGAGCAGCCCGACGACGTCTTCCGGGAGTTCACGGACAGCGGGTTCGACCTCGCCATCCTGGACGTCATGTTCCCGGGCAACGACGACGCCGGCTTCGAGGTCGCCACCACGTTGCGCAACCAGGGCTTCGCGGCACCCGTGATGTTCATGAGCGCCCGCGACACGGAGGCCGATGCCGTCATGGGGCTCGACCTCGGTGGCGACGACTACCTCTACAAGCCGTTCGGACTGCGCGAGTTCATGGCCAGGGTGCGGGCGCTGCTGCGCCGCGCGGCCGACACCAAGCGCGCCGTGTTCGAGCGGGCCGACCTTCGCATCGACCTGACCACGCGCCGGGTCATGTGGCGGGGCTCGAACGTCGAGGTCACGGAACGGGAGTTCGCCATGCTCGAGTACTTCGCCCACTACCCGGACCGCACTTTCGGCACCGACGAACTCCTCGATCGCTTCTTCCCGGAGGCGGCGTCCGGCCCGAGCGTGGTGCGCGTCTACGTCAGCCAGCTCCGCCACAAGATCTCAGACGGGATCATCCAGACCGTGCCGGGAGGATACCGGCTCGGGCCGGCCTGACGTGCGCCGCGCCGTCTTCGTCGCCGTCCTCGGGGCCGTGGTCTGCGCCATCATCGTGGAGGGCGTCCTAGACGTCTGGATCGACCAGTTCGAGGACGAGCGGCTGTTCCTGGACCTCATCGACATCCCGATCATGCTCGGCATCGCCGTCCTGGGGGCGTGGTTGCTGGCGCGCCGCATCGCCGCTCCTCTGAAGCGGCTCACGGCGGCCACCCGGCACGTCGCCCAACAGTCCTTCGACCGACCCGTTACTGTGCCGGCCGGCAAGGACGAGCTGGCAGAGCTGGCGACGAGCTTCAACGCCATGGCGGCCACCATCGAGGGGTACGTGGATCGGGAGCGCGCCTTCACGCGCTACGCCTCCCACGAGTTGCGCACGCCGCTGAGCGCCATGCGGCTGCAGATCGAGCGTGCCCAGCTCGGTTACGTCCCCGCGGCGGAGGTCATGCCGGCGCTCGCGCGCGGGGTGGCGCAGCTCGAGGAGATCCTGGCCGCGCTTCTCGCGCTCGCGCGGGCCGGGGAGCCGCACCCCGACACCCGCTCGGCCACCGCGGTGGTAGCCGACGTCATCGCCTCGCTCGACCCGTCCGACCGCGACCGCATCACGCTCCTCCCGGCCACCGAGGACACGCCCGTTAGGCACGCGCGCCTCTTCCAGCAGGCGGTGACCAACCTGCTCGACAACGCCCTGAGGCATGGGAGCGGAGCGGCGACGGTGGAACTGCGCGTGGGAGAGCGCCTGGTCACGGTGCATGTCAACGACGAGGGGCCGGGGCTCGCCGCCACCGAACTCGAGCGCGTCACCGAGCCGTTCTACCGGGCCGGCGACACCGCCGGGATCGGTCTCGGCCTCTCGTTCGTCGCGTTCCTGGCGAAGGCCCTCGAGGGTGACCTCAACCTCTCCAACTCTGAGCGGGGCCTAGTGGCGGAGCTCTCGCTCCCGATCGTCGCCGGCTCTGTGGCGCCCTGACGAAGGCTCGGGCCTACGCGCCTCGGCAGCGATAGACCGTTGGATCAGCCGAACTCGGCCCAGAAAGACGAGTGCGCCCCTCTGGAGAGAGCCTTCTATAGAGGGGCGCACTCGCTT
>CAZVNY010000223.1:0-2941 GCA_964628785.1 uncultured Thiobacillus sp. | reverse complement strand
CACGGTACGCATCGTGATCCCCGAAGGCTGGCGCGCAGAAGCCATCGTGGCCCGGCTGGCCGCCAACGGGCTCGGAGACGAACTGGAGTTGGCCGCGTTGGTCCGCTCGCCGGGCGAGTTGGCCCCCCCTGGGCTTCCGGAGGGCGCCACGCTCGAGGGCTACCTCTTCCCCGCCAGTTACGACCTGCCGGTGCGCACGAGCGCGTCGCAGGCCCTCGCCGCCCTGGTGAGCCGTTTCGAGGACGAGTTGTCTGGTGAGGTCGTCGCGAAGCTCGCCGACAGCGGTCTGCGGGTCCACGACTGGGTGACGCTGGCCAGCATGGTCCAGGCCGAGGCGGCGTCGGCCGAGGAGATGCCCGTCATCGCCGGGGTCTTCCGCAACCGGCTGGACGACGGCATGCCGCTGCAGTCAGACCCTACCGTGGCGTACGGGCTCGGGAAGGCCCTACCGGAGCTGGACGCGCTCGCAGGTGACCTGCGCAAGGACACCCCCTGGAACACGTACACCCAGCCGAGCCTTCCGGCGGGCCCGATCGGCAACCCTGGGCACGACGCCCTGCTGGCCGTGCTCGAGCCGCAGCGCCTGGACCCCGACGGCGTGCCGTACCTCTACTTCCTACACGGGACGGACGGCGGCGTGCCTGTCTTCCGCCCCAACACGAGCCTGCAGGCCCACAACCGCGACGTAGACCGCTACTTGCGTAACTCCGGGCGCTAAGGGGTCCCTCCGGAAGGCGTCGTCCTGCTACGCGTCGTCCTGCTACACGCCCTCCTGCGGCGCACCGTCCTGCGGCGCACCCTCCTCCGGCGCCGGCTTGGGGGCCGCGGTCGCTGTAGGCCCCTCCTGGGCGGTCGGCGTAGGATTCGGGCTTCCAGGGGCGTCCCCCAGCGTGTCCTTGTACCGTCCTGCCCGCTTCAGGGCATCGGCCAGCAGGTACTCGATCTGCGCGTTGAGGCTGCGCAGGTCGTCGGCTGCCCACTTCTCCAGGGCGGCGTGCACCTTCTGGTCGAGCCGCAGGAGGAAGCGGTGCTTGTCGGCCATCGCGCTAAGCCGACCTCACCTGCCAGGCCGCAGGTGGCCGGCGAGGTACGTGGCGATGACCTGGACGAGCGTCTTCGAGATCTGCGCGCCTGGACCCGGGAGCGGCATGCCCAGCGCGGGTCCCCTGGTCTCGACGAGGTTGTGCGTCAGGTCAGGGAACAGGAAGAGGTCGGCCCGCTGCGCGGCTGCCGCGATGGCCTCTCCATCTCCCACGGCGATCTGGATGTCCTTCTCCCCTTGCAACACCGCGACGGGCGCGCTCACGCGCGCCGCCAGCGCGGCCGGGTCCTCGGCGAACTCGCTGCGCAGCAGCCCGGCGGCATTGGCGAAGAGCGGCGCGAGCGGGTTGGCCTGCAGCTCCGGAGTGAGCTCGAGGCCGACGCCGGTCGACGCGCGGACAGCCGCTACGAGCTCGTCAACCTGGGCCGCCAGCCCGACCAACTGCTCTTGGGTCGCGCCGGCTTCGGCGTTGCGAGCCAGGATCTGCTCCTTCAAGACCACGTCGAGGGGCCTGCCGGGGCTGGCGAGCAGCACCACGGCCGCCGGCGAGACGTAACCCTCTGCTACCGCGTAGAGGGCGACGAGCCCGCCCTCCGAGTGGCCCATGACGCCGAGGCGCTCCGCGTCGACCCCCGGCTGGTCGGTCAGGAAGGCGAACCAGTCGGCCAGGTTCTGCGCGTAGGTAGCGATGGTGACGGCGTTCCCGTCGCCGGTCGACGGCGCGATCCCGAGCTTGGAAGCGCGCAGCACTCCGTAGCCGCGGCAGGCGAGCGCGTAGGCGAGTTGCTTGTAGCCGCTGTTGAGGAGCACCGGCGGGGTGTTGCCGTCGAGGTCGACGGGGCCCGAACCGGGGAGCAGGACGAGCGTCGGCGCCGGTCGGCCTCCGTGGGCGGCGGACAGCGGCAGCGTGAGCTTGCCTACCAGCTCGGCCCCCGTGCTGACGATGTCTACGTCACGCTCGACGAGGCACGCGGCCTGTTCCGAGAGGAGGGCGGCGAGCGCCTCCTGCTGCGCGGCGAGCGTCGCGGCGCCGGTCGGCTGCTCGGCGCCCGCGGCGGAGGTCGCGGCGGCGGCCGCGGCAGTGGCCGCGGGAGTGGCCGCGTCCTGCGCGCCTCCCGGTCGCCGCTCGAAGCGCGCAGAGCCGGGGTCGGATGTCAGCACCAGGATGTCACCGGCCTCGTCCAGGTAGGCGACGAGGGTGGCCGTCTGCGGGCCGACGCTCATGGTGGCGTCGACACGCCGGGCTTCGATGTCGGCGCCCCCGTACCTGACGGTCGCCGCCACGGGCGCCGCGACGGTCATGCGACCCAGGACGACCGCCTGAGGCACGATGACGTCGACCTCTAGGCCTCCGCCGCTGGCCACGGCCCGGTCGACGATGAACTGCATACCGTCTAGGAAGTTGTTGTCCATGACGTAGACGTCGCCGGGTAAGGGCAGGCTCAGCTGCTGCTTCTGGCCGGCCTGCTCGATCGTGAAGGCGGCGGCGTCGGACGCGAAGGCCACCTCGATCGAGATCGCCACGCCCTGGAACGTGCCTGCCAGCACGTAGCTGCGCGCGGCGCCGTTCTCGGCGGTGACGAGGTGGTCCGTGAGGTCGAAGGCGCCCGGCACCTGGAGGTGCGAACGCGCCTCGCCGCCCGTGGCTCCCTCCACGGCCCTCGTGAGCGCGACGCCGAACTCCCCGACCACGGCGCCGCCGACGGACAGGTCGTAGGCGACGGGGGCGGGCTCACCAGCGCCAACGGTGTCTTGAGCCGTCGCGATGGGGGCGAAGGAGGCCAAGAGGCCAGCGAGGCCTGCCAGGAACTTGGTGCGCAGCGCCGGCCGGTGGGGCGTCAACGTCGATCCGCGGCTCATCTCCACTGCTCCTAACCGCCGTACAGCGTGCCGGCGTTC
>CAZVNY010000222.1:0-2942 GCA_964628785.1 uncultured Thiobacillus sp. | reverse complement strand
GTCCCGCATCCAGGCCTTCTGGCGGGTGGCCCTGCCCATGGCCCGACCGGGCATCGTTGCCGGCCTGCTGCTGGCCCTCATGGAAACCCTGGCAGATTTCGGCACTGTGGCGGTGTTCAACTACAACACCTTCACCACCGCCATCTACAAGGCCTGGTTTTCCCTGTTCTCTTTGCCTGCCGCCTCCCAGCTGGCCTCCTTGCTGATCTTCTTTGTCTTCGTGGTGGCCCTGCTGGAATACCAGATGCGGGCGCGGCGCAGCTATGCCGTTTCCACCCGCGCCGCCAGCAGCCCCAGCCGCATCCACCTGCACGGTTGGCGGGCCGTTCTGGCCCTGGCCTGGTGCAGCCTCATCTTCATCCTGGCCTTTGCCCTGCCGGTCGGGCAGATCCTGCACTGGACCGCCCAGGTCTGGGCCGAGGACTTCGACACCCGCTATCTGGAGTTCGCCTGGCATTCCCTCCTGCTTTCGGCCCTGGGGGCCCTGCTGGTGGGCGGCCTGGCCCTCACCCTGGCCTATGCCCAGCGCCTGCACCCCACCTCGGCCATGCGGGTCACGGCGCGGCTGTCCACCCTGGGCTATGCCCTGCCCGGTGCGGTGCTGGCAGTGGGTTTCTTCATCCCCATCGCCTGGCTGGACAACCAACTCATCGACCGCCTGGGTCTGGGGGGGCAAGTCCTGAGCGGCACCCTGGTGGTCATGCTGCTGGCCTATTGCACCCGCTTCCTGGCGGTGAGTTTTGGCCCCATCGAATCCGGCTTGACGCGCATCTCACGCAATGTGGATGAAGCTGCCCAGTCCCTGGGGGTGGTGGGACCCCAGCGCCTGTGGCGCATCCACCTGCCCATGCTGCGGGTGTCGGTGCTGACCGCCGCCGCCCTCACCTTCGTGGACCTCATGAAGGAGTTGCCCATCACCCTCATGACCCGGCCCTTCGGCTGGGACACCCTGGCGGTGCGGGTCTTCGAGATGACCTCGGAAGGGGAATGGGAGCGGGCCGCCCTGCCGGCGGCGGCCATTGCCCTGGTGGGACTCTTGCCGGTCATCTTTCTGATGCGCAATACCGAACATGCTCAGTCTTGAAAACGTCGCTCAGGCCTATGGCCGCAAACAAGTCCTCAACAATGTGAGCTTCAGGCTGGCGGCCGGCGCCATCGGCTGTCTGCTGGGGCCTTCCGGCTGTGGCAAGACCACGGCCCTGCGTCTCATCGCCGGCTTCGAGACCCTGCAGTCCGGCCGCATCCTGCTGGAAGGCCAGGAAGTGGCGGGGCCCAACCTGATCCTGCCCCCGGAAAAACGCCGTCTGGGCCTGGTTTTTCAGGATTACGCCCTGTTTCCCCATCTCAGCGTGGCAGACAACGTGGGCTTTGGCCTGGCGGCCCTGCCCCGCCCGCAACGCCAGGCCCGGGTGGAGGAGATGCTGCAACTGGTGGGCCTGGACCAGGAGGGCCGGCAATATCCCCACCAGCTCTCCGGCGGCCAGCAACAGCGGGTCGCCCTGGCCCGGGCCCTGGCCCCCCGCCCGCGGCTGTTGCTGCTGGACGAACCCTTCTCCAATCTGGACGTGGAGTTGCGTGAAAAGCTTTCCATCGAGGTGCGGGACATCCTCAAACACGAAGGCATCACCGCCTTGCTGGTGACCCATGATCAAAACGAGGCCTTCGCCATGGCGGATCAGGTGGGGGTCATGGAGGCCGGGGTGATCCAGCAATGGGATACGCCCTACGCGCTCTACCATCGCCCCCGCAATCGCTTCGTGGCGAATTTCATCGGCCAGGGGGTACTCCTGTCGGGGGTGGTCAGGAGTGCGCATCAGGTGGCAATCGAACTGGGACTGCTGCAGGACGTGGATGCGGCGGAGTGCGATGCTGGCAGCTGCCTGGCCTTCGGCATCGACGCGCCGGTGGAAGTCCTCATCCGCCCGGACGACATCCTGCACGACGATGCCAGCCCCCTGCAGGCGGAGGTGGAGCGTCGGGCCTTCCGGGGTGCCGATTTCCTCTACACCCTGCGCCTGCCCAGTGGCGCCCGGGTCCTCTCCCAGGTGCCCTCCCACCACGACCATGCCATCGGCGAGCGCATCGGCATCCGCCTGGACGTCGACCACGTCGTGGCCTTTGGCAAACACCCCCCGTCCGCAGCCAAAACAGGCAGTTGAGGCACCCACGCGCGCTGGATTCCACTGTTCGTCGCAGCAAGCACAAACATCCTCCCCAGACCCGGGCTTTGGGGGAGCTGTAAGCGGTCCGGGGTGGTTATCCACAGCCCGAACCCCTGACCCTCTGCTTGTGGATAACTTCACATGAACAGGCCCCTCCCCGCATCCCATGGGCCCGCTCACGGGAGCGCCTCCTGTCGACAACCCTGTGGACAAAAAAGCAGTTGACCCCTCTGGATCAAACACTAGAATTAGCACCTGATTCCATATCAGACACTACATTTAGCGTTTTATAACAAGCCATGAAATGCCGGGCGCAGCGGCATTTCGGCCTCGAGGAGACCCTGCAATGCCCATTCCCAGCGACGCATCCCCCAACAGCTCAGCCACTCCCAGTGTGGCCATCTTGCCCGGTCTTGACGACAACGCGTCGCCCGCCGAAGCGACCTCCAGCCTTCGGCCGGCCCCGGATCTGTCCGACTACAAACTCATCCGGCGCAATGGTGCGGTGGTGGCCTTTGCCCCCAACAAGATCGCCGTGGCCCTGTCCAAGGCCTTCATCGCCGTGCACGGGGGGCAGGCCGCTGGTTCCGCCCGTATCCGGGATACCGTGGAGACCCTGACCCGGGCCGTGGTGGAGAGCCTGCTGCGGCGCAAGCCCGCCGGCGGTACCTGTCACATCGAGGACGTACAGGACCAGGTGGAGCTGGCCCTGATGCGTGCCGGCGAGCATGAAGTGGCCCGGGCCTATGTGCTCTACCGGGAGCGCCGCGCCGAGGAACG
>CAZVNY010000221.1:0-2973 GCA_964628785.1 uncultured Thiobacillus sp. | reverse complement strand
GCGTCGCCGCAAACTCCTGTGGGAAATCGGCGAGCGGCTGAAGCGGGGCCAGGACATGCTGACGCGCGCCGACGCCCTGCAGCGCGGCGTGACCGAGCTGGTCATCGCGACGGCGGCCATTGCGATGCTGTGGGTCAGCTGGGACCTCTACCAGGCCGGGGCCATCCAGCCGCTGCGCGACATCCCGATCGTGGTGGCGATCGCCATCACCGGCTTCAACGCCGCCCAGGCCATGAACAACGTGGTCGGCGACTTCCAGGTCGCGATGATCTCGGCGCGGCGCCTGTTCGAGCTGATGGACCAGGAGCCGGTGGTGGGGAATCTCGTCGAGGTCTCTGCCCCCCTGGCCGACGCTTCGATCTCGCTGCGCCATGTGAGCTTCGGATACGGCGCGGCTGCGGGCACCCCGCCCGTGCTGCGCGACCTCAGCTTCGACGTCGAAGCCGGCCGCCACGTCGCGCTGGTGGGCGCAAGCGGTGCCGGCAAGAGCACGATCGCGAACCTGCTGCTGCGCTTCTGGGACGCGACCGGGGGCAGGGTCCTGGTCGGCGGTCGCCCGGTGCGCGACTACACGCTCGAGGACCTGCGCGACCACATCGCCGTCGTCTCGCAGCGCAACTACACGTTCAACACGACCATCGGCGAAAACATCCGCATGGGTCGGCCCGCGGCCACACAGGCCGAACTCGACGCGGCGGCGCGCCGCGCGCAGCTCAAGGACTGGATCGACAGCCTGCCGCTCGGCTACGACACCCAGGTCGGCGAGATGGGCAGCAAGATCTCCGGCGGCCAGCGCCAGCGCATCGCAATCGCGCGCGCCCTGCTTAAGGACGCGCCGATCCTGATCCTCGACGAGGCGACCTCGAACCTCGACGTCGAGTCGGAGCGGGAAGTGAACGCCGCGATCCGCGAACTCGCGCAGGGTCGCACCACGCTCACGATCGCGCACCGCCTGTCCACCGTGCTCAGCGCCGACGAAATCCTGGTGCTCGAGCACGGCCGCATCGTCGAGCGCGGCACGCACGCCACGCTGCTCGCGCTGGGCGGCGTCTACGCGCGCCTGTTCGAGTTGCAGCAGGACGAGGTGGACATGCGCCTCGCCGCGCCCCCGCAGCAGCCGCCAAGCCGCCGGAACGACGCCGCGGCCTTGGGGCCGGGAGAATGACTCGATCGCGCAATCGAGGTATTTTTACCGCGACTCAAGCAGGCATCAGGGAGTTTTCTTCACATGGAAGTGCGATTGAAGCTGACGCAGCGCGCGTTATTGCTGGTGCTGGCCGCCGGGGCCTTCGCCGTCGGCCTCCGGCCGACATGGTACGTCCGCGACGCGGCGCTAGTTGCGTTCGGATCGCCAGCATACGAAGGCATCTGGATCCTGATCCCGCACATGCTGCTCTATTCGACGCTCAGTGCGCTGGTCGCGTCGGCGCTGTGGCTATGGCTTGCCCGCGCCCGCTGGGTAAAGCCCCTGTCTCTCGACTTCAATGGCGGAGTGGCAGCCTGGGGCATCCTAAGTGGTGTTGTCGTCATCGCCATCACCGTCGTGGCGCTATACGCGCTCGGCTATGGCAATCTCTTCCACGCACCGCGTATCGACCCGTGGTTGATGGCAGGCAATACATTCTCGAACTTCTTCGAGGAGCTTATCTTCCGCGGCTTCCTGCTCGTCACCCTGACGGCAGCGCTGGGATTCTGGCCCGCAGCCATCCTCTCGAGCATCGCTTTCGGCGCGGTTCACGCCCAGTTTCCGATCGAAATCCAGGTGCTTGTCGGGGTGGCGGGCTTCATCTGGTGCATCGTCGCCGCACGCGCCAAAAGCCTGCTCGCTCCGTATATCTCCCACATGACGCTGGACTGGCTCGTTGACCCGTTCTTGTAGGCAGCATCAGAAGTGCAGTTCGTCGTGAACCACCTCGCCGGCTGAATCCTGAAGCGTCCAAGCAGGCCTGTTCGGGATTCAGCGGAACGAGGTGGACTTGCGGCTGGGTCAGCCCGGCGCCGGCGCCACGAATCCCGGCCAGCTGCGCATGTAGTCCACGAACGCCGGACCCAGGCCCTCCGCCACGAGGTGCTGCGACGTGACCGGCAGCAGCGGCGATTCGTACCCTGCATCGCGGCGCACGCGTCCGGGGAAATCGTGACGCAGGACCGCGGCCCGGCCGATCACGACGAAATCGCAGCCGGCCTCGATCACGCCTCGCGCGGCGGCCGCGCTCATCACCTTGCCCGCGGCGGCGAGACGCACGTTACCGCGCGGCAGGTCGGTGAACCAGCCCAGCAGCGAGCGCCCCTGGTGGGCTTCCTCGTTGGGCCGCTTCGCGACGTCCCACAGCGACAGATCGAGGTAGTCGATCCTGCCTTCTTCGAGCACCTGCGCCGCGACCTCGCGAATCTCCATGAGCCGCAGGCCGAAGCGCTCGGGCGAGAGGCGCAGGCCCAGCTGGAAGTCCGGCCGGCAGGCCGCACGGATGCCGTCGATGATCTCGAAAAGCACGCGCGCGCGATTTGCGAGGCTCCCGCCGTAGCAGTCGTCGCGCCGGTTGATCTCCGGCGAGAGAAATTGCGAGAGGATGTAGCCGTGCGCACCGTGAACTTCCACGCCATCGAAGCCCGCCCTTTCGGCGCGCTTCGCCGCCGCGATGAAGTCATCGCGCAGCGCCTCGACTTCGCCGGTCGTCAGCGCACGCGCACCCGTCTTCGCATCGTCCGACGGGCACACCGGCGTACCCACCAGTTCCTTCGGAGAACGGTTGCCGGCGTGGTGCAGTTGCACGGCGGCGTTCGCGCCACGCGACTTGATGCCCGCCGCGAGGCGTGCGAGCCCCTCGAGGTGCTCGTCGCCGAACACGCCGATCTGGCCCGCGAAGCCCTGGCCCGCCTTCTGCACATGCGAGGCAGCGGTGATCACGAGCGCGAAACCGCCGGCCGCACGCATCGTGAGCCAGCGATACTCATCGTCGAATGATAGCCAGC
>CAZVNY010000220.1:0-2989 GCA_964628785.1 uncultured Thiobacillus sp. | reverse complement strand
CCCTCCCCCGCAGGCGGGGAAGGGGCTGGGGGAGAGGGCAGGGTGGAGAGGGAAACCTGCAAGGCGATTCACCGTTGCATGTTCCGGGATGTCGCGATGACGGATTCAATCAGCGTCTTTTCAGGTCCCTTTCGGGCGCCAGCGCCGCAGCAGGAGTGAATTGCTCACCACCGACACCGAGGACATGGCCATGGCCGCGCCGGCGATGACCGGGCTGAGCATGCCCATGGCGGCCAGGGGCAGAGCCAGGACGTTGTAGAAGAAGGCGAAGAACAGGTTCTGGCGGATCTTGCCCATGACTGCCCGGGACAAATCCACGGCGTCCGCCACGCTGTTCAGGTCCGAGCGCATGAGGGTGATGTCCGCCGCCTCCAGGGCGATGTCGGAGCCGGAGGCCATGCCGAAGCTCACGTCGGCGCTGGCCAGGGCGGGTGCGTCGTTCACCCCATCCCCCGCCATGCCCACGACCTTGCCTTCCGCCTTCAGGGCGGCCACCGCTGCGGCCTTGTCCTGGGGCTTCACCCGGGCGCGCCATTCCTGGATGCCGGCCTGCTTGGCGATGACCGTGGCGGTGGAGGCCTGGTCGCCGGTGAGCATGATGGCCTGTACGCCCTGGTGGGCCAGGCGGGCCACGGCGGCCCGGGAGGTGTCCCGCAGGCGGTCGGCCAGCACCAGCCAGCCCAGAAGCTTGGCCTCCGAGGCCTCCTGGGGCACCCAGCCCAGGCCCACCACCGTACCCTTGGCGGCCAGGTCTTCCGGCAGGGTCCGGGCCTGGGCGATGCCCGCATCGGCGAGGAAGTCCGCCGCCCCCAGCAGGAGCCGGTGCCCCTCCAGGATGCCCTGCACACCATGGCCGCTGACGTTCTCGAAATCCCTCACCGCCTCCAGGTCCACCCCCCTGTCCTTGGCCGCCTTCAGCAGGGCCTGGGCCAGGGGGTGGTTGCTGCCCTGTTCCAGACTGGCGGCCAGGCTGAGCAGGCGCTCTTCCTCTACCCCGGCGGCGGGGGACAGGGCCACCAGGGCCATGCGTCCCTCGGTGAGGGTGCCGGTCTTGTCCACCGCCAGCACCGAGAGCTTTTCCGCCCGTTCCAGGGCCTCGGCGGAACGCACCAACACCCCCAACTGGGCCCCCCGGCCCAGGCCCACCATGACCGCCGTGGGGGTGGCCAAGCCCAGGGCGCAGGGGCAGGCGATGACCAGCACGGCCACGGCGGGGATCAGGCTGTCGGTGAAATTGCCGCTGCTGAACCACCAGCCGGCAAAGGTGATGAGGGCGATGATGATGACCGTCGGCACGAAGACGCTGGAGATACGGTCCGCCAGTTTCTGGATGGGGGCCTTGGAGCCCTGGGCCGCCTCGGTCAGGCGCACGATCTCCATGAGCTGGGTATGGGCCCCCACCTCCTCGGCGCGGATGCGCAGGGTGCCGTCCAGGTTCTGGGTGCCGGCGTGGACCCGGTCCCCGGCCTGCTTGCGCAGGGGCATGCTCTCGCCGGTGAGCATGCTCTCATCCAGGCTGGACACACCGTCCAGCACCTGGCCGTCCACCGGTACCCGCTCTCCGGCCCGCACCCGCACCACGTCGCCGATCTTGAGCAGAGCGGTATCCACTTCCACGGCCTCGCCGCCATCGCCACCCTTCTCCACCCAGGCGGTGCGGGGTTGCAGGCCGATCAACTGCTCGATCGCCGCCGAAGTCCGGGACTTGGCCCGCACCTCCAGGAGCTTGCCCAGGCGCACCAGGGTCACCACGGCGGCGCTGGCCTCGAAGTAAACATGCTCGTCCAGGCCGAAGAGGATCACCGCCACGCTGAAGAAATAGGCCGCGCTGGTACCCAGGGCCACCAGCACGTCCATGTTGGCGCCACCGCCCCGCAGGCTGTTCCAGGCGCCGGTATAGAAGCGGCGGCCGGACCAGAACTGCACCGGCGTGGCCAGCAGCCACTGCAGCCAGGGGGGCATCCAGCTCACGTGCTCGGCCCCTGTCAGCATGGGCACCATCTGGGCCAGCAGGGGCAGGGTGAACAGGGCGGAGATGATGAAGATGCGCAGCTCTTTCTTGTATTCCGCCTCCTTGCGCGTCTTTTCCTCGGCCCGGCTTGCCTCGGTGATGGGCGAGGCGGTGAAGCCCGCCCGGGCCACGGCGGCCATCACGTCCTCCGGGTTCAGCACGCCGGGCATGTAGCGCAACCGGGCCTTCTCCGTGGCCAGGTTCACCTTGGCCTCCGCCCCGGGCAGCTTGTTCAGCACCTTCTCCAGGCGGGTGGAACAGGCCGCGCAGGTCATGCCGCCAATGACCAGGTCCAGGGTCTGGGGCGGCACGGAAAAGCCCGTCCTGTTCACCTGGGCCAGGATGGCCTCCGCCGTGGTGGTCCTGGGGTCGTACTCCACCCGGGCCTTTTCCGCTGCCAGGCTCACGTTGGCCTTCACCCCCTCCAGCTTGTTCAGGTTCTTCTCCAGACGGGTGGAACAGGCCGCGCAGGTCATGCCGGCAATGGGCAGATCCAGGCTGCAGGTCTGGCCGACGGCTTCTTTCGTGGTGGCGTTCATGGGGGCAGCTCTCGACAGGGATTTATCGGCAAGGAATCGCTCGTCAGCTTGGGGCAAAGACAGAAAAAACAAGGCACGGGGGCAAGACCCCGGGGCAGGCCAGGGCTTTATGAGGCCGCTGGTACGTAGCGGTCAAAGGCCGATTTGCCTGGGACTGCTGGGTCAAATTTACAGGCAGGCTGGCGCCGGGGTCGTGATTTTGTGTCGGCCTGGCCGGAAACGGGCCACCGACTGGACCAGGATCTTCAGCTCCCGGGGCCTGTCGCCGTAGCGGCTGTCCAGGTACAGGTGGGTGATGTGCAGCACCTGGTCCGCCAGATCCGGGCGCAAGGCTGCCACCCGGGCGGCGTAGCCCTGGGGGGGTTCCCCCGGCAGGGGTGGCAGGCCAATGCGGCCGAGCCGGCGTTGCAGGGTATGCCAGGCCCGAGCGGCGGGGTCG
>CAZVNY010000219.1:0-3005 GCA_964628785.1 uncultured Thiobacillus sp. | reverse complement strand
GGTGAAGCTGCGCGGGATGCCCTCCGCCAGGTTGCGCCCCTTGACCTCCATCTCCCGCACCTCGGAGCCGGGAAAGGCGGAACCCATCTCCTTCTTGATGGCCTCGGCGGTGGATTCGCCGATGAGCATGCCGTAGTTGCGCCGGATGTAGTTGATGATGGATTCATCGAACTTGTCCCCGCCCACGCGCACGGAGGCGGTATACACCACACCCCCCAGGGAGATGACCCCCACCTCGGTGGTCCCGCCACCGATATCCACCACCATGGAGCCATTGGCCTCTGCCACCGGCAGGCCGGCACCGATCGCCGCCGCCATGGGCTCCTCGATGAGGAAGACCTGGCGAGCGCCGGCACCGATGGCGGATTCCCGGATGGCCCGGCGTTCCACCTGGGTGGCCCCGGAGGGCACGCAGATGATGATGCGGGGGCTGGGATGGAACAGACGGGTGTCGTGGATCTTCTTGATGAAGAACTTGAGCATCTGCTCGGTGATGTTGAAGTCAGCGATGACGCCGTCCTTCATGGGGCGGATGGCCTGGATGTTGCCCGGCGTGCGCCCCAGCATCTGCTTGGCCTCCACACCCACGGCCTGGATGGTCTTCTTGCCCGACAGTCCCTCCTGGCGGATGGCCACCACAGAGGGCTCATTCAGCACCACGCCCCGACCCCGGGCATAGATGAGAGTGTTGGCCGTGCCCAGGTCGATGGCCAGGTCGGTGGAAAAATAGCCGCGTAGGAATCCGAACATGAAACATTCCCGGTGGGGTCAAAAAATAGCTGTGCATGATAACCTACGCCGCTTGATGAAATAAGACGTTGGCGCCCTTCCCCGCCGGCCTCCCCATGACGGCCCCAAGCCGGCTGGTGACTGGAAACCCGGATGGGGCGCCGGATCCCTGCCCACCATCCTGTCCCCACCATGTCACTCAGCATCGACGACGTGAAGCGCATCGCCCGGCTGGCCCGCATCCGGATCAGCGACGCGGAAGCCACCCAGACCCAGGACCGACTCAATGTCATCTTCGGCCTCATCGAAGAGATGCAGGGCGTGGACACCACCGGGGTGGAGCCCATGTCCCACGCCCAGGACATGGCCCAGCGCCTGCGCCCCGATGAGGTCAGCGAGCCCGACCGGCGCCAGGCCTACCAGGCCATCGCTCCCCAGACCGAGGATGGCCTGTACCTGGTCCCGAAAGTGATCGAGTAAAGGCCGGGAAACGGGTCACCCGGTCCACGCCCCATCCTCCATTCCCTGCACGCCCCACACTCCATGCCCCAGCACTCCCTCCGATCCCTTGCCAGCCTGCTCGCCCAGGGCAAAGTCTCCAGCGTGGAGCTGTGTCAGGGCTACCTGGGCCGCATCCAGCGCCTCAATCCGGACATCAACGCCTTCATCACGCTGGACCCGGACAAGACCCTGGCCGAGGCCGCCGCCGCCGATGCCTTGCGGGCATCCGGCCGGGGCGGCCTCCTCACCGGGGTACCCATCGCCCACAAGGACCTGTTCTGCACCGAGGGCTGGCTCACCACCTGCGCCTCGAAGATGCTGGCCAACTTCGTCTCGCCCTACGACGCCCATGTGATCCAGCAATGCAAGGCCCTGGGCATGCCCAGCCTGGGCAAGACCAACATGGACGAATTCGCCATGGGTTCGAGCAACGAGACCAGCTTCTTCGGTCCGGTGAAGAACCCCTGGGACCGTGAGCGGGTCCCCGGGGGCTCTTCCGGTGGCGCCGCCGCCTGTGTGGCAGCCGACATGGCGCCGGCGGCCACGGGTACGGATACCGGGGGCTCCATCCGCCAGCCTGCGGCCCTGTGCGGCATCACCGGTCTGAAGCCCACCTACGGCGTGGTGTCCCGCTACGGCATGATCGCCTTTGCCTCTTCCCTGGACCAGGGCGGCCCCATTGCCCGCAGTGCCGAGGATTGTGCCCTGCTGCTCAACGTCATGGCCGGCTTCGACGCGCGGGACTCCACCAGCCTGGAGCGGAACAAGGAGGACTACGGCCGGGACCTGGACCAGCCCCTGCAGGGGCTGCGCATCGGCCTGCCCCGGGAGTTCTTCCGCGAAGGCCTCGGCGGGGACACGGCCCGGGCCGTGGAGGCAGCCATCGCGGTACTCCAGGGTCTGGGCGCGCGCCCCGTGGAGGTGGGCCTGCCCAATTCCGGCCTGTCCGTGGCCACCTATCACGTGCTGGCGCCGGCGGAGGCCTCCAGCAACCTGTCCCGCTTCGATGGCGTGCGCTACGGCTACCGCACCCCGGAGTACACGGATCTGCTGGACATGTACGAGAAGACCCGGGGGGAGGGCTTCGGTGCGGAGGTGAAACGCCGCATCCTCATCGGCACCTACGTCCTGTCCCATGGCTACTACGACGCGTACTACATCAAGGCCCAGAAGCTGCGGCGCCTCATCGCCAACGACTTCCATGCCGCCTTCCAGGACTGTGACGTGATCCTGGGCCCCACCACGCCGGGCACCGCCTTCCGCCTGGGCGAGCGCATCCAGGACCCGGTGCAGATGTATCTCACCGACATCTACACCATCGCCGTCAACCTGGCGGGCCTGCCCGGCATGAGCCTGCCCTGCGGCTTCGATGCCCAGGGCCTGCCCATCGGCCTGCAACTCATCGGCAACTATTTTGCTGAAGCCCGCATCCTCAACGTGGCCCACCAGTATCAGCAGGCCACGGACTGGCATCGGCGTCGGCCGGAGGGACTCTGAGCATGCAATGGGAAACCGTCATCGGCCTGGAAATCCACGCCCAGCTCACCACCCGCTCCAAGATCTTCTCCGCTACCAGCACCGCCTTCGGCGCCGCCCCCAACACCCAGGCCAGCCAGGTGGATCTGGCCCTGCCCGGCACCCTGCCGGTGCTCAACAGGGGGGCCGTGGAACGGGCCATCCGCTTCGCGCTGGCCATGGGGGCCAGGCTCAACCGCAGCAACATCTTCGCGCGCAAGAACTACTTCTACCCGGACCTGCCCAAGGGCTACCAGATC
>CAZVNY010000218.1:0-3012 GCA_964628785.1 uncultured Thiobacillus sp. | reverse complement strand
AATCCAGACGGTGTAAAACCCTGGATCGCCACGGGGCTTCGCCCCTCGCGATGACAAGGAGGGTGGATAGCCACGTCGCTTCGTTCCTCGCGATGGCGAATTTGATCAGTGTTTCCCAAGCGCGGGCCGGTCTAGCCGGCGATGTGACGTTTTTCGTCAGGCAACTGACGCCGAGGGTCAGATCAGTATGCAAAACACCCAGACTTGGGCAGCGCTGCACAAATCGCTTGTCGTCATTGCCAGCGCAGCACGGCAATACAGACGGTGTAAAACCCTGGATCGCCATGGGGCTTCGCCCCTCGCGATGACGAGGAGGGTGGAATCCCACGTCGCTTCACGCCTCGCGATAAACAGGGGCGTCCATGTATGACGGCTTCAATCAGTGTTTCCCCAAGGCACATGGCAGGGTTGGATGTGCATCCGTCAGCCCTGCGGCACTTTGCGCCGGCCGGAACCGCGTTACCTGGTTTCATAGTACAAAGCAGGCTGCTCCTGCCCCACGTCAGCGCGCCATCCTTCATGCCCCACGTCGCCAACCCTCTGCTCCCCGCCCTGGACCCCGCCCACAGTGCCGTGGTGGAGGCCTGTGCCGGCAGTGGCAAGACCTGGCTGCTGGTGTCGCGCATGCTGCGCCTCATGCTGGCCGGGGCAGCACCTTCCGAACTCCTGGCCATCACCTTCACACGCAAGGCGGCGGAGGAGATGCGCGGCCGCCTGGATGATTGGCTACGGGAGCTGGCCCTGTTGCCGGAAGACGCGGCGGTGGATTTCCTGCAACAGCGGGGCCTGACCCAGGCCGAGGCCCGGGCCGCCCTGCCCCGGGCCCGGGGCTTGCTGGAGCAGGTGCTCACGGCCCGGCCCGGGCCCTGCATCACCACCTTCCATGGCTGGTTCTTCCATTTGCTGGAACACGCGCCCCTGTCCGTGCGCGTGGCGGGGGAGGTGCTGGAGCAATCCGCCCTGTTGCAGGATGAGGCCTGGCTGGCCTTCACCCAGGATCTGGGCAGGCACAGGGATTCGCCCGCAGCCCAGGCCTTCATCGAGCTCACGGGCCAGCTCTCCCTGGACAATGTGCGCACACTCCTGGATGCCCTGCTGGACAAGCGGGCGGAGTGGTGGAGTTATGGTGGCAGACCGGAGCAGGCCTGTGCCGACCTGGCCGCACACCTTGGCCTGGGCGAAGGCACGAACCCGCTGCAGGCCCTCTTCGCCCAGCCCGGTTTGCGCGGAAACGCGGAAGAATACGCCGCTCTTCTGGCCCGTGAGGCGAACAAGCTCAAGAAGGAAAGCGCCCGCATGGCTTCCCTGCAGGCCGCCCTGGAGGCCTGGGGAGCGGACCCTCAGGCCTGTTTCGCACACCTCTGTGACTGTCTGCTGACCATGGGCGGCAAGCCCCGGGCGAACAATCTCAGCAATGCCCTGTGCACGCGCCTGGGCGAAGCTCCTGCCGCACGCTATGTGGCCTTGCACCAAGAGCTTGCCCAGGCCGTGGAGAGGACCCTGCAAAGCCAGGCCGAGCAGCGTGCCCTGTGGCTCAACCGCCTGGCCTTGACCCTGGGCCAGGCCTGGCTGCAGAGCTATCAGGACCTGAAGGTGGAACAGGGGGTCCTGGACTTCACCGACGCGGAAGTGGAGACCGCGCGCCTGCTCGCCGACGAGGTGGCGGCAGCGGCGGTGTTCATGAAGCTGGATGCCCGCTGGCGGCACGTGCTACTGGACGAGTTCCAGGACACCAACCCCCTGCAGTGGCGTATCCTGCGGGCCTGGCTGGAGGCCTACGGCCAGGACGGCAGCCGCCCCACGGTGTTTCTGGTGGGTGACCCCAAGCAGTCCATCTACCGCTTTCGCCGGGCCGAACCCCGCCTGTTCCACACCGCCGGGCTTTGGCTGGCCCGGCATTACGCTGCCCGCCACTTCCCCCTGAACGAGACCCGGCGCTGCGCCCCCCGGGTGGTGGCCTGGGTGAATGGCTTTTTTGCCCGGCGGCAGGATTACCCCGGCTTTGCAGCCCACAGCGCGCATCAGACTACCCTGACGGGCTACTGCGAAGTGCATGTGGCGCCAGCGGCGAAGGAGGATCCGCCGCCGGCCTCTGCCTATCGCCTGCCCCTGCTCACCCCGCCCGTGAGCCCACCCCATAAACGCGTCGCGGAAGCCGCCTGGGTCACGCGCAAGATCCAGGACATGGTAGGTCGCTTGCGCATGCAGGACCCCCAGGACGGCGGGACCCGTCCCGTGCAATACGGCGACATCGTCCTGCTCTATGCCACCCGCACCGACATCGGGGTCTTTGAAGACGCCTTCAAGACCGTGGGTATCCCCTTCATCACGGATCGACGCGGCGAGTTGCTGACCACCCTGGAGGTGCGGGACATCGTCGCCCTGCTGACCTGGCTGGTGGATCCCCGGGACGATTTGTCCCTGGCCCACGTCCTGCGCACACCCTTCATGGGGCTCAGTGACGAGGACCTGCAGGACCTGGCCCATTGGCCGGGAGAGGATTGGTGGGCGCGCCTGAACGAACGGGTCCGGCAGCACGACAGCCCGGAGCGGCTGCAGCGGGCCCAGCAATTGCTGCAGGGCTGGCAGGCCCAGGCGGGTCTGTTGCCCATCCACGACCTGCTGGACCGCATCTACCACGAAGCCGATGTGAGTACCCACTACGACCGTGATGTGCCTGAACACCTGCGGGCCGGGGTACTGGCCAACCTGGAGGGCTTTCTCGCCCTGTCCCTGTCCTTGTCTGGCGGACGCTATCCCAGCCTGCCCCGCTTCCTGGACGAGCTGCGCCGCCTGCGGGACATTGCCGGCAAGGAAGGCCCCGGTGAGCCTCCCGCCGCTGCAGGCGACCGTATCCGCATGCTCACCATCCACAGCGCCAAGGGCCTGGAGTTCCCCGTGGTCTTTCTCATCAAGGCGGATGCCGGCGGCGGCCAGGACGAGCACTATGGCGTGCTCCTGGACTGGCCGCCGGAAGCGGATCGGCCGCTGCATTTTTCCCTGCATGGCGGC
>CAZVNY010000217.1:0-3061 GCA_964628785.1 uncultured Thiobacillus sp. | reverse complement strand
ACGCCGAGCCGCGTGCAGGCCAGCGCGCCGCAGCAGGCGCCGAACCGCACGGCGTCGATGAACTCGCGGCCCTCCGCCAGGGCAGTCGCGAGGCCGGCGTTGAAGGCGTCGCCCGCCCCCGTCGTGTCGACCACCTCGACGGGCACCGGGGCCACGTGCCGCACCTCGTTGGTGCCGTCCAGGACCAAGACTCCGTCGCTGCCCATGGTGACGACGACGGTGCCGACTCCAAAGCCCCGCAGGCGCTCGGCCAGCTCCAGGGTCGGGGTGGCGTCATCGGGCTCCAGGCCGAGCAGGATGCGGAGCTCCGTCTCGTTCGGCGTGAGGACGTCGACGTGGCGCAGCACCTCGGGCGGCAAGGGTTGGGCCGGGGCGGGGTTCAGGACGGTCTTCACGCCGTGCCGGCGCCCGAGCTCCATGGCGCGCGCCGCGGCTGTCACGGGGATCTCCAGCACCGACATCACGATGGCGCTCGCCGCGATGCGCGCCTCGGCGCGGTCGACGGAGCGCGCGTCCAGCAGGGCGTTGGCGCCCATGTCGAGGATGATCGCGTTGTCGCCCTTGTCGCTCAGGATGATGAACCCCGCGCCCGTGGCGAGCTCGGTCGTGCGTTCGAGGTGGTCGGTGGCCACGCCCTCGGCGCGGTAGAGGTCGGTGGCGATCTCGGCCAGCTTGTCGTCGCCGACGATGCCGACGAAGCTCGCGT
Source organism: uncultured Thiobacillus sp. (assembly GCA_964628785.1). Lineage (GTDB taxonomy): Bacteria > Pseudomonadota > Gammaproteobacteria > Burkholderiales > Thiobacillaceae > PFJX01. Next base: position 2,355 of record CAZVNY010000217.1, on the reverse strand, counting down.
CGGCGCCCAGCCGGGCGACGCCGACGGCCTGGTTGGAGCCCTTGCCGCCTGGCCCCATGTCGAAGTCGCGGCCGAGGAGGGTCTCCCCGAAGACGGGCATGCGCCCGGAGCGTAGCGTCATGCCGACCGCGAAGCTCCCGACGACGGTGATGATCGGCTTGCTCAAGCGCTCGCTCCTCTCGCGGGCAGGTGCGTCGCCTGACCCGTTGCGCAAGCGAGGATCTGCTCCTCGCTCGCCTCCTCCTGCGTGAACTCGCCCGTGACCCTGCCCTCGTGCATGGCGAGGATGCGGTCGCATTGGCCTATCAGCTCCGGCATCTCGGACGACACGACGATGGCGGCCCTGCCCTCGCGCGCGATCCCCTGCAGGATGGCGTAGATCTCGGCCTTGGCGCCCACGTCGATGCCGCGCGTTGGCTCGTGCAGCAGCAGGACCCCGGGCTCCGTGGCGAGCCCTCGGGCGAGGATGACCTTCTGCTGGTTCCCACCAGACAGGGTGCCCATCCGTTGCCCTGGGCCGGAGGCGCGGACGTCGAGCTTCCGCATGTAGTCGCGCGCGAGGCCGCCGATGGCGGCCCTCACGAGCAGGCCCGCCCGGCTCACGCGGCCGAGGCAGGCGGCGATGACGTTCTGGCGGATGTCCATGACCATGAGGCCGCCCGAGCCGCGGCGGTCCGCCGGCACGAGCGCGAGGCCGTTGGCTATCGCTTGCTTGGGCGAGGTGATCTTCACGAGCTTGCCGTTGACCCGCAGCGCACCCGTGTGCGGCCTGAGGCCGAAGAGGCAGTCGACGAGCTCGTCCTTGCCGCACCCCGGCAGGCCGGCGATGCCGAGGACCTCGCCCCGGTTCACGGTGAAGGCGACGGAGCGGAGCGTCCCTGGATCCGAGAGGCCCTCAACGCTCAGGGCCGGCTCGTTCAGAACGTTCCCGTCGCCGTGGCGGCGGTAGAGGCTGCCGATCTCGCGTCCGACCATCAGGCCGATGAGCTGCTCGACGGTGGCGCCGGCGGCCGGGATGGTGGTCACCACCTGGCCGTCGCGCATGACCGTGATGGTGTCGGCGAGCTCGAGGACTTCCTCGAGCCGGTGAGAGACGTAGAGGACGGACACGCCCTTGGCCCGCAGGTCCTTGACGACCTGGAACAGGTGCTTGCTCTCCTCGTACGTGAGGGCCGAGTTCGGCTCGTCGAGGATCAGCAGCCGCGCGTCGAGGGTGATGGCCTTGGCGATCTCTATGAGTTGCTGCTCTGCGATAGATAGGCGGTTCACGGGGGTGCCGAGTCGGATATGCCCGGCCCCTAACTGAGCGAGGACCATGCGTGCGGTCCGCGCGACGGCGCGGCGGCCCAGCGGCTTGAGCGCGAAGCGACCTGCGATCTCACGCATGCCGATGTTCTCCGCCACGCTCAGGTTCGGACAGAGCGCCAGCTCCTGGTGCACGACGCTGATGCCGCGTTGCTGCGACGCGTGCGGGTCGGTGAGCAAGGCCGGCGCGCCGTCGACGAGGATAGTGCCGGTGTCCGGCTGGATCTCGCCGGCGAGGATGTTGATGAGGGTGCTCTTGCCGGCGCCGTTCTCGCCGATGACCGCGTGGACCTCACCCTGCTTGAACGCCACGCTCACGCCGTCGAGGGCGGTGGTCCCCCCGAAGCGCTTGGTGATGCCTTGGAGTTCGAATGTCGTCGGCATGGTGGCAGTTGGCGGGTTGGACCCCCTCGAGGAGGGTCCAACCCATTACGCCCTCAGTTGCCCGAGGCGTCCAGGTACTCTTGGATGTTGTCGATGTCGTAGACCTTCACGCCCGTGTCGACGTCGGCAACGGTCTGGCCGTGGAGGGCGTCGACGAGCATGCGCACGGCCTCGAAGCCCTGCTGCTCGGGGTTCTGGTCGATGGTGGCCGAGACGATCCCTTCCTGCACGAGCCCGACGGTGGCGGGGAGCAGGTCGAAGCCGACGACCTTCACCTGGCTCGCGAGGTTGTTGCGCTTGACGTACTCGCCGGCGGCGGGAGTGGAGCAGCACTCGAGGGAGAGGATGCCGTCGACGTTCGGGTTCGCCAGCATGGCGTTCTCGATGGAGGCGTAGATCTGCTGCGGCTCCGTGCCCGTGTTGACGGTGGAGACGACCTTGATGCCGGGGTAGTTGGCGAGGGCCTCGCGGGCGCCGGACTCGCGGTCGAGCGACCACTGGGCCGCCGCGTCGAGCGTCGTGATGAGGACGTTGCCGTTGCCGCCGAGGACCTTGGCCATCAGCTCGCCCGCCTCGCGGCCGGACTGCACGAGGTCCTGACCGGCGAACGCCAGGCGGTTGGAGGACGGGTTGTCCGTGTTGTAGGTGACGACGGGGATGCCCATC
>CAZVNY010000216.1:0-3070 GCA_964628785.1 uncultured Thiobacillus sp. | reverse complement strand
TGCGGGTGCCGAGTGCGAGCACCTGTTCCACCTCCAGCATCTACGACGACAGCCCGGGCTGCACCGGGGCCGGCAGCATTCCTGAGCCTTTCGGGAAGCGGCAGGGGCCCGGCAGCCACCCGTCCCGGTACATGCCGGCCGGTCCGCCCGTACCCCCTCGATGCCATCCCCGCCCGTACGCAAGCCATGATCCAGACCCCCTACTACCTCATCGACAAAGGCCGCCTGCTGGCCAACATGCAGCGCATCCGGCAGCTGCGCCAGGCCTCCGGGGCCAAGGTGCTGCTGGCGCTGAAGTGCTTTGCCACCTGGTCGGTCTTCGATCTGATGCGGGAATACTTGGATGGCACCACCTCCTCTTCCCTCTACGAGGTGCGCCTGGGGCGGGAGAAGTTTGGCGGCGAGACCCACGCCTACTGCGTGGCCTATGCGGACCACGAGATGGACGAGGTGGTGGGTTATGCCGACAAGGTCATCTTCAACAGCCTGGGCCAGCTGCAGCGTTTTGCCCACCGGGCAGCGGGCAAGCCGCTGGGTCTGCGCCTGAACCCCGGCATCAGCGCTTCCGGCTTCGACCTGGCGGATCCGGCCCGGCCCTTCAGCCGTCTGGGGGAGACCGACCCGGCGCGCATCGCCCAGGCCCTGGACCACATCAGCGGCTTCATGATCCACAACAACTGCGAGAACGCGGACTTCGCCCTGTTCGACGCCATGCTCACGGATATCGAGGCCCGCTATGGCGAGCTCTTTGCACAGGTAGAGTGGATCAGCCTGGGCGGCGGCATCCATTTCACGGCCGCGGACTATCCTCTGGACGCCCTTGCCTCCCGTCTGCGGGAGTTTGCCCGGCGCCATGACGTACAGGTCTATCTGGAACCCGGCGAGGCGGCCATCACCGACAGCGCCAGCCTGGAAGTCACGGTCCTGGACGTCCTGCACAACCAGAAGGAACTGGCGGTGGTGGACGCTTCCATCGAGGCCCACATGCTGGACCTGCTCATCTACCGGGAGAGCGGGCGCGTGGAACCCAACCAGGGCCCCCACCGCTATCTGGTCTATGGCAAGTCCTGTCTGGCTGGCGACATCTTCGGTGAATTCGCTTTCCCCGAAGCCCTGGAAGTGGGCAGCCGCATCTCCTTTCGCGATGCCGCCGGTTACACCATGGTCAAGAAAAACTGGTTCAACGGCCTGACCATGCCCTCCATCGCCGTTCGTGAGGCGGACGGCAGCGAGCACCTGGTGCGCGAGTTCGCGTTCCAGGATTACGTCAACAGCCTTTCGTGAAGTGCGGACGGTTTCATTGGAGAGAGCCCCCCGTATGAAAAAGAACATCCTCGTCGTCGGCGCCGGTGGCGTTGCCCATGTTGCGGCCCACAAGCTGGCCTGGAGTGGTGCGTTCGCCCAGGTGCACATCGCCTCCCGTTCCCAACACAAGGCTGATGCCATCGTGCTATCCATCCGCAGCAAGGGGGACCCGGGTGACACCCTGCTGCAGACCCACGCCCTGAATGCCCTGGATGTGGCGGCCACGGCGGCACTGATCCGGGACATCCAGGCCGGCATCGTGCTCAACCTGGGCTCGGCCTTCCTCAACATGTCGGTACTGGAGGCCTGCATCCAGACCGGGGCCGCCTATATCGACACCGCCATCCACGAAGACCCGGACAAGATTTGCGAACCCCCGCCCTGGTATGCCAATTACGAATGGAAACGCAGCGAGGCCTGCGCCAAGGCCGGGGTCACGGCGGTACTGGGAGCGGGTTTCGATCCGGGTGTAGTGAATGCCTATGCCCGCCTGGCCGTGGACGAGTACTTCGACCAAGTGGATGCCATCGACATCATCGACATCAACGCCGGCAGCCACGGACGCTACTTCGCCACCAACTTCGATCCGGAGATCAACTTCCGCGAATTCGTCGGCACCGTCTGGTACTGGCAGGATCGACAATGGCAATCCGCGAAGATGTTCGAACACCGCAAGGAATGGGATCTGCCCGTGGTGGGCCACCAGACCACCTATCTCACCGGCCACGACGAGCTGCATTCCCTGTCCAAGCACCTGGACGTGCCGGACATCCGCTTCTGGATGAGCTTTGGCGATCACTACATCAATGTCTTCACCGTACTGAAAAACCTGGGGCTGCTTTCCGAGAAACCGGTGCTTACCGCCGAGGGTGTGGAGGTCGTGCCCCTGAAGGTGGTCAAGGCCGTGTTGCCCGATCCGGCCTCCCTGGCCGCCACCTACACCGGCAAGACCTGCATCGGCGACCTGGTGCGCGGCAGCAAGGATGGCAAGGCCCGGGAGGTCTTCATCTACAACATCTCCGACCACGCCGTGAGCTACCGCGAATTGGGCAGCCAAGCCATCTCCTACACCGCCGGCGTGCCCGCGGCGGCGGCGGCCCTGCTCATCGCTCGGGGGGACTGGGACGTGGGCCGCATGGTCAATGTGGAGGAGTTGCCCATCCGTCCCTTCCTGGAGCATCTCTCCGAGCTGGGCATGGATACCTGGGTACGGGAAAACGGCCAGGACAGCCCCGTGGCCGTGGGCCTGAGCCAGGTGGCTGCCTGACGTTCGTGGCGATTCACCACCCCGGAACATGAAACGGCGAATCGCCTTGCACGTTTCCCTCTCCCCACCCTCTCCCGCAAGCGGGAGAGGGAGCAAAATCCCGCTACGTGCAGGTTTCCACCAAGGAAACACTGAACGAATCCCTTGCCGTCATTGCGAGCGCAGCGCAGCAATCCAGAATCCGTGCGAAATCAATAACTTCTGTATTGCCACGGGACTACGCCCCTCGCGATGACGAGATCGGGGAACCGGGGCAAAGAGGGGACAAGGTCTCGCTACGCGGGATTTTCACGGTAAACATACTTTACGGGGTCGCATATCCGGCCCCGTACACGGCCCTGTAAGGCCCCATAGCCAACTGCTAGGCTTCTCATGGACAAAAAATGTCCTTGCAGACCCGCTTCCGCTCTTGAAAAGCTTCGGGGTCGTCCCTACCATTAGCAACGGTCTTGGCACTCACCTGGGTTGAGTGCTAATACTTACAAAATCGGCCCCTGT
>CAZVNY010000215.1:0-3095 GCA_964628785.1 uncultured Thiobacillus sp. | reverse complement strand
CCCCCGCCTGGGCTTGCTGCCCCCGGGGGAATTCCTGCCCCTGGCTGAGGAAACCGGCCACATCCTGGAGGTGGGTGACTGGGTCATCCGCACCGCCTTAAAGACCCTGCACAAATGGGAAGCCTGCGGCATCGCTCCGGCACGCATGGCCATCAACATCTCCCCGCGTCAGCTGGAGCGGCCGGATTTCGTCGAACGCTTCATGCAGCAGGTCAGGGAGCACCAGGTATCCGCCGGCCGCCTGGAGATAGAACTCACGGAAAACCTCTTCATTCGTGATCCGGGGGCCATGATGCAGAAACTCCAGGACCTGGCCGCCCAGGGCGTGATGATCGCCATCGACGATTTCGGCACCCAGTATTCATCCCTGAGTTATCTGCAGAAATTCCCCATCCATACCCTGAAGATCGACAAATCCTTCGTCTGGGAAATCGATCGGGAGACCCGTCAACACGCCATCATCAAGGCCATCATCTCCATCGCCCACAGCCTGGGTCTGAATCTCGTGGCAGAAGGCGTGGAAACGGAAAAACAGCTGAAATTCCTGGAGAGCCAGGGCTGTGACGAAATCCAGGGCTATCTGGTCAGCCGCCCGGTGACCGAAACGGTCCTGGTGGAACTGCTGAAAAAACAACGCCAGCCCATGCGCCTGGTGTCCTGAGCAAGGCCTTCAGCGGCGCATGCCCACGCCGCCCCCATCCTGGCCATCGGCCTCGTCCTGGCGCCAAGGAAACGCTGATAAAACCTAGAAAACCGTCATCGCGCGGAGCGCAGCGATGTGGCGATCCAGAAGTCATTGCTTACGCATGGATACTGGATTGCCGCGCTGCGTGCGTAATGACGGCGAGGGCTTTGTTCAGCGTCGCCCAAGTCCGCTCCCCTCGCTCAGCACAGGGAAATGTCGCCTGCTCTCCCGGCAACGGTCTGCAGGGTGGGCCAGGAACCCCGGCTTTCACCGGGGTTGGCAGTTTCTTCAGGATGCAGCCAGTCTGGCCAGGCGCATCCAGGTGGCGACCACCGTATCCGGGTTGAGGGACAGGGAATCGATGCCTTCCTGCACGAGCCATTCCGCCAGGTCCGGGTGATCCGAGGGGCCCTGGCCGCAGATGCCCACGTATTTGCCGTTGCGCTTGCAGGCGGCAATGGCCTCGGCCAGGAGTTTCTTCACCGCCGGGTTGCGCTCGTCGAAGGCGGCGGCCACCAGACTGGAATCCCGGTCCACCCCCAGGGTGAGCTGGGTGAGGTCGTTGGAACCGATGGAGAAGCCGTCGAAGCGCTGCAGGAATTCATCCGCCAGCAGCACGTTGGCGGGGATCTCGCACATCATCACCACCTTGAGGCCGTCCCGACCCCGCTCCAGGCCGTTTTCCGCCATCACCGCCAGGGCGGCATCCGCCTCCGCCAGGGTGCGCACGAAGGGCAGCATGACTTCCACATTGCTTAGCCCCATGTCCTGCCTGACCCGCTGGATGGCGCGGCACTCCAGGGTGAAGGCGCGGCGAAACTGGGGGCTGGCGTAGCGGCCTGCCCCCCTGAAGCCCAGCATGGGGTTTTCTTCATGGGGTTCGAACTGGGTGCCGCCGATGAGGTTGGCGTATTCGTTGGACTTGAAGTCGGAAAGACGCACGATGACCCGCTGGGGCCAGAAGGCGGCAGCCAGGGTGCCTATGCCCTCGGCCAGTTTCTCCACATAGAAGCTCACCGGATCGGCGTAGCCCTTGATGCGGGCATCGATGGCCGTTTTCACTTCTTCCGGCATGCGTCGGTATTCCAGGGCGGCATTGGGGTGGATGCCGATGGCGTTGTTGATGATGAATTCCAGGCGCGCCAGGCCAATGCCTCGGTGGGGCAGCATGGCAAACTGGAAGGCCTGCTCCGGATTGCCCACGTTCATCATGATCTTCACGGGGATGTCCGGCATGGTCTGCATCACCATTTCCGATTTCTCGAACCTGAGCAGGCCGGCGTAGATGAAGCCCTCTTCACCCTCGGCGCAGGATACGGTGACGTCCTGGCCATCCTGGATGGCCTGGGTGGCGTTGCCCGTGCCCACCACCGCCGGCACCCCCAGCTCCCGAGCGACGATGGCGGCGTGGCAGGTGCGCCCGCCCCGGTTGGTGACGATGCCCGCGGCGCGTTTCATGACAGGCTCCCAGTCCGGGTCCGTCATGTCCGCCACCAGCACGTCACCTGGCTCCACCTGGTGCATGTCCGCCACGTTCTTGATGACCCGGGCCCGCCCCTGGCCGATGCGGCTGCCTATGGCCCGGCCCTGGGCGATCACCGTGCCCTGCTCCAGCATCTTGTACTGGGTCTGCACGCTGCCGCTGCGGGACTTCACCGTCTCCGGCCGGGCCTGCAGAATATAGAGCTTGCCGTCCAGTCCATCCCGGCCCCATTCGATATCCATGGGCCGGCCATAGTGGTTTTCGATGGTGATGGCGTAACGCGCCAGCTCCAGGAGTTCGTCATCGTCCAGGGCAAACTGCAGACGCAGGTTTTGCGGCACGTCCTCCACCCGGGTGGAGCGTTCCGCCGCGGTCTCGTTGGCGAATACCATGCGGATGGCCTTGTCCCCCATGGTCTTGCGCACCACCGGCCGCTTGCCGGCCTGCAGCATGGGCTTGTGCACGTAATACTCGTCCGGGTTCACGGAGCCCTGCACCACGGTCTCCCCCAGACCATAGGCGGCATTGATGAACACCACGTCACGGAAACCGGACTCGGTATCCAGGGTGAACATCACCCCGGCCGCGCCCAGGTCGGAACGCACCATGCGCTGAATGCCCGCGGACAGGGCCACGTGGCTATGCTCGAAGCCATGGTGGACCCGGTAGGCGATGGCCCGGTCGTTGTACAGGGAGGCGAAGCAGCGCTTGACCGCATCCAGCAGATTGTCCACGCCGCGGATGTTGAGGAAGGTCTCCTGCTGGCCCGCAAAGGAGGCATCCGGCAGGTCTTCGGCGGTGGCGGAGGAGCGCACGGCAAACTGCAGGTCCTCCCCCGCCTCGGCACACATGAGGCGGTGCTCATGGCGAATGGCCGCCTCCAGGCCGGCAGGCAGGGGGGCGGCCAACACCCAGTTGCGGATTTCC
>CAZVNY010000214.1:0-3153 GCA_964628785.1 uncultured Thiobacillus sp. | reverse complement strand
TCGCCTCCCGCTCGATACGCAAGCGCGGGCGGGTCGTGCGTGCCGGTCTGCTGGGTGGCGCGACCGTCGCGGGGTTTGCGCTCCTGTTCGGCATCGTCGATCAGATCCCCGTCGCGACCGTTCTGAAGCAGATGATCGCCGGCATCGTCACCGGCATGCTGACCGGAATCGTCGTGGTTGGCCTGCTGCCGGTGCTGGAGGGCCTGTTCCGCCGCACCACGGACATCACGCTGCTTGAACTCACCGACTTCAACCATCCGCTGTTGCGGCTCATGCAGTTGGAGGCTCCGGGGTCCTATCACCATTCGCTGGTTGTCGCGCAGCTCGCGGAGAACGCCGCCAATGCCATCGGTGCCAATCCCCTGCTCGCCCGGGTGTGCGCCCTGTTTCACGACATCGGCAAGACGGCCAAGCCCCAGTATTTCACCGAGAACCAGCGCGACGGGATAAATCCCCACGACGAGGCCAATCCTTCTCTTTCCGCCCTGATCATCAAGGCCCACGTGAAGGATGGCGTCGACCTAGCGCTGAAGAACAAACTGCCGCGCCAGGTCATCGACGTCATCCAGCAGCACCACGGCACCACCTTGATCCGCTATTTCTTCCAGCGCGCGGTCCAGGAGCTGACCCGTCCCGCCTTTTCCAAGACGCACCCGCCGGCCACCCTCGATGCGCGGGAGGCCACGATCATCCGGGCGGACCCCTCCAAGGTCTGCGAAACCACCTATCGCTACGACGGCCCGAAGCCGCAGTTCAAGGAAAGCGCGATCATCCACCTGGCCGACATGTGCGAGGCGGCCTCGCGTTCGATGCGGAAGGTGACCCCGCAGCACCTGGCCGAATTGATCGAGCAGATCTTCCGCGGCAGCATCGCGGATGGCCAGCTCGATGAATCGCCGCTCACCCTCGAGGAAATCAGCAAGATCAAGAGCAGCTTCAATTTCACGCTCCTGAACATGCTGCACAGCCGTGTCGCCTATCCGCCGGCCGGCGGCGCCTCCCTCGAGGCGGGCAGCAGCGCACCGCCCGCCGCCCGCCTTTCGTGACGCCCCGCGCCAACGGAAAGCCGCCCACCCGTCGCAGCCCACGCCCTCGGCCTGCCTCCGAACCGATGCATGCCGGAAGCATGTGCTGCTCCGACCGAGTCAAGCGCATGCCGGCACGAGGGGAACGAACCTGCATCGGAGGGCCACGGTCCCTCGTGGCCGGGATGGCGGGCTGCGACGTCGCAGAGGTTGATGTGCCGGCGTTCCCAAGCGCGGTGCGTCCACGCGGCCGCGCGGGACCGTGGCCGTCCGGGCGGGCTGGAGGCGCATTGCCCTGCCCGGTATGAAAACCCACAACGAATGACGACGTCACCCCTCCCGACTGCGCGCGGGATTGCGATCAGCAACCAGCACCCGCGCCTGCGGATCGACCGGCATGGACTGATCCGGGCGCTCACCGCGCTTGACCAGGACTTCCGCTACACCGCCGCCGATCTCCCTGCCTTGACGCGAATCGCCAGAACCCACGCACGCACGCAGCTGCAAGCCGCCGCCTCGAAATGCGGCGCTTCATCGCATTCCGGCATCCCCTCCGCGGTGCCCGCCGGAGAACTTTCGATCGCCTTCCTTACCGATGCCGCGCTCGCGGATCTCCATGCGCGTTTCCTCAATGATCCGTCGACGACGGACGTGATCACATTCGAGGGGAATGCCGCCATGAACACGGCGGGCGAGATCTGTGTTTCGGTCGATACGGCCGCCCGCTATGCCCGCCGGAAGGGAACCGATTTTTCACGGGAGCTTCTCCTCTACGTGATTCATGGCTGGCTGCATCTCGCCGGCTACGATGATCTGCGTCCTGCCAGGAAACGTCGCATGCGCGCCGCCGAGGCGCGCGCACTCCATCTGCTCAACGACAGTCACGCCGCTTCCCTGTTTCGTCTCGTTTGTCCCATGCCCCATCAACGCACCCAAAGGGCGGGCGGCAGTTGCAGACGCAGGAACTCCTGCACGGCGAGCGCGGCAACCCGGTCGGCGCCGTACTCGGAATAGTGCGTGTCGTCCGCCACAGGCTTGGGCCAGCGGGAGTAGACCCCGCCGGGAATATGCAGGTGAAGCCGTTTCGAGCCTTCCACACCGTGAGCGCGTTCGAGCTCCATCGTCAGCCGGTTCAGCTCCAGCAGCGGCACCTTTTCCTGCATCGCGACTTCGCGCAGCGCCGCCGGATACTCGCCATGCGTCTCGACCAGCTCGCCCGCTTCGCTCCATCTGCGCCGGGCAACCGGCGTGGCAAGAATGGGCGTGGCGCTAAGGGCGCGGGCCTCGTGCACAAACCGGCGCAGATTGTCCTGATAAGCACCGCGCGGAGCCGCATAGCGTTTCGGATTGGCCTCCTTCTCGTCGTTGTGGGCAAACTGGATGATTATAAAATCACCCGCCTTCAATGTTGCGAGCACCCTGGCCCAGCGCCCCTCGTCGAGCCAACTCTTGGTGCTGCTCCCATCGACCGCATGATTCCTCACCTGGATGGAATCCGGCCTGAGCCAGCGCGGCAATGCCTGCCCCCAGCCGGTCTCCGGGTTGGGTGGATCCTTCCGCTTGTCGGCCATGGTCGAGTCGCCGACAAGATGCAGCGTCGGCAGGGCCGCGGCAACGTTCCCCGCCCGACACGACCATGCGGCTACCATCAGGATCCAAAGGCACAGGATGCGGAGTTTCATGGGATGAACGCGGGGATGGTCAGGTCGAGTCCAAGACCGAGGCCGACCCGAAAACCCGAATTCAACCGATCCGGGAACCCAAGGCCACCCCTATGATGCTCCAGTTGCCTTATCGTTAACCGGCCGGAACGGGCACGCATGCCCAGAATTCAAAGAATGGACAAGCCCCTCGCTGGTTTCGTGCACTAACCGGCCAGAATTCTCGTGGCGCCCGGATTCCCGGCTGCAGTCGTCAGCGACGTGGTCTCACTACCTGCTCTTTTCGCAACACGCCCTCGCCGCCCGGGGATGGAGGTGACTTGGCAATCTCAGCCAGCGTACGCATATCCGCGGGAGACAGCGCGCGACCATAAACAGCCACGCCGCCGAGATACGCGGTCATCCTGCCTTTTCGCCCGATGTGCAACACGCGGCCAATTGTGAACGGACCGCCTTCAGCCTCCGTG
>CAZVNY010000213.1:0-3160 GCA_964628785.1 uncultured Thiobacillus sp. | reverse complement strand
AGTTGAATACCGCCTGGATGGCGATCTCCAGCTGCGCGTAGGGATCCATGGGGAAGGGTTTGCCCGTGGCCCGCTCCACCACCTTGAGGAAGCGCTCGGAGATGTCGGCCAGATGTTCCGCGGTCAGGCCCAGGTCGTGCTTGACCCCGGCCTCGGCCTTCACGGCGTTGAAGGCCTCGTCGAATTCCTCTTCCGGCACGCCCAGGGCCACCTTGCCGAACAGCTGGATGAAGCGACGGTAGGCGTCGTAACCGAAACGGGGGTTGTTGGTGAGGCTGATGAGGCCCTGCAGGGTGTCCGGGTTCAGGCCCAGGTTGAGGATGGTGTCCATCATGCCCGGCATGGACAGGGCCGAGCCGGAACGCACGGAGATGAGCAGCGGGTTGTCGCCGCCGCCGAAGCGCTTGCCGCTCTGGCTCTCCATCTGGGCCATGTTCTGGCGCACCTGCTCCATGACCCCGTCCGGCAGGGTCTTGTGCTCCAGGTAGGCCAGGCAGGCCTCGGTGGTGATGACGAAGCCCGGCGGTACCCGCAGGCCGATCTGGGTCATCTCGCACAGGTTGGCGCCCTTGCCCCCCAGCAACTTCTTGTTCTTGCCGTCGCCTTCCGTGAAGGCATACACCCATTTGCTCATGTATTGGTCTCCCGCGATGAAATGTCCCCTGGGCGTTGGTTTTCGCTCCCCGGGGACCTGTGATGACAAGCTTTCAATGGTCGCACAGATCTGCGGGTCATTGACTCCACTCCCTGCGAAAGCCACTGCAGACGTTCAAGAGCGGGTGTCAGATGGCGAGGAACCACTCGACCCATCTGCCCACAGACAAGAGGTCGGCCATTGCGGACTGTGGGGTAGGCCCAGATAAAGGACTGGTGTCGTGCAGGTTGCGGGCCTCAGCGCCGTAACCGGCTCGTGGTCCGCTTCCTGGGGTTGCCGGCCAGGGCACGGGCGCGCACCTTGTCCGTTGCATCTGCCATCTGGTCGTAGAACGGGTTGGGCTTGTCCTTCAGGTGGCCCATCACGCTGTCCACGGTCGCATTAATCAGGAAGCTGTACAGCCGGTCGCTGGCCATCCCGGCGACCGTCTCGAAGGGGTTCTGGATGAGCGCCAGACCCAGGGATGTCGTTTCCTTGGCCGTCTTCCGTGCCCGCCGTTTACTGTCGCCTTTTTCCCGCTGGGCACGGGCCTCCCGATCCGCACGCTCCTGGTGATCACGCTCGGCCTGTTCTTCCCGGTCGCGGCGATCCCAGTCCGCCTTAAGCTTCACGCGTGCGGCCTCGTCCTCTCGGGCTTACCCGTTCGTGCTGTGGCTGATCCCGACCCTGGAGAAGTTACCGCACGGCCAGCGCTTCCTGCTCGGCGATCGCATCGAGACGGCCGCCTGGTAGGCGGGTGGATGAAGGCGCGGCGGGCTGATCCGGCTGTGGAGTCAGCGTAAACTGAATCTCGTTGCATCTGGAGACCGCCATGAAGACCGAAGAGCTGATCGACGAAGCCGTGTCCCTGCCGGTGGAGGAGCGCGCCCGCTTGGCGGAGCGCGTACTGCAGACCCTCAATGCGCCTGATGCGGGGATCGATGCCGCCTGGGTGGCGGAGGCGCGGCGCCGCCTGGAGGAACTACGCAGCGGTGCGGTGGAGGCTATCCCCGGCGAAGTGGTGTTCGCGCGCATCCGCCAGCGTCTGGCGCGATGACGTCTGGCCCGCTGGCGCCGGTCTTCCACCCGGAGGCGGAAACGGAGTTCAACGCGGCCATCGGCTGATACGAAGCCCGCGCCTTCGGCCTGGGCCTGGAGTTCGCTGCCGAGGTGCACGCCCCATAGGTCGCGCCGTGGCCTTGCCGCGCGCCTGGCAGGCGGTGGATGGGGAGATTCGCAGGTCGTTGGTTCACCGTTATCCCTACGGCGTGCTCTACGCGCCGGAGCCTGGCCACCTGTTCATCGTCGCCGTGATGCACCTGCGCCAGCGCCCCGGCTACTGGCGTAGCAGGGTGGGGTGAGCAGACTGTGCCGCAGCGGCCCGAGCACCTATTTCCGGGCATCGCCAACTTCCAGGCGCTCACCGACGCGGCCCTGTGCCCAGCGCGTGGTAAGCGGAGGAAACCCGGGGTGGCGACCTTCCTGGCCGGGCTGTGGGGCCGGCAGGCAGGCAGAACCGGGCCCTCAACGGGCCAGGCTTTCCTGCTCCATAAGTAGATAGGTGTTGTAGGCGTTGCGCCGATTGGCTTCTTCGAAGGCGGGCATGGCCTGGTACTTGGACCAGTCCGTGCGCGCATAGGCCTCTTCGAAGGACAGGAACTCGGCCACGGCCCGCCCCATTTCGGACCTGAGGTAGTGCAGATCGTCCCGGGTCAGGGTCAGGTCCTGCAGCGGGGTGTCGGATGCCTCGCCATGGCCCGGCACCAGGATCCTGGGTTGCAGTGCTATGAGTTGCTCCAGGGCCTGCAGCCATTGTGCGGAATCCGCCTCTCCCACGAAGGGAACCCGGCCCTTGAACACCAGGTCGCCGGCATAGAGCAGTTGCTCCTCATCCACGAACATCACCAGATCTTCCGGGGTGTGGGCCGGGCCCACATGGCGCAGGCGGAAGTGCAGGCCCCCCAGACGGAAGTCGGTATCGCCGGAGAGCCACTTGTCCGGGTCGGGAAAGCGCTGGGTCTCAGCGTTGATCCACTGGCCCAGGATTTCCTTGCGCTGCTCGAAGCGCAGTTTCTGGTCCGGCGAGCCATTGATGCCCCGGGCGGCCTCGTGCATCCAGACTTCCGCGCCGGCCTCCTGGAAGACCTGCATGCCGTAGTAGTGATCCGCATGGTAGTGGCTCAGGATGACGATGCGCACGGGTTTGTCCGTCACCTCCCGGATGCGTTGCAGCATGGCCTGGGCCAGGGAGGGGGAGGCCAGGGTGTCGAACACCACCACCCCTTCCGGAGTGACCACGAAACCGGCGTTGGACATGAAGCCCTGGTTTGCCGTGCTGGCCGCCCCCGCCAGGCCGGGGATGTAGTAGCCATGGAGGGAGAGTTGCACGGCGCGCACCGTCACCCCTACCTGGGGGTAGTCGGTCGCGGCCTGACCCTGGCTGCTGAAGAGGGCCGGGAATGCGGCCAGGAGCAGGGTCAGGCACAGGGCTTTGCAAAAGTTTCTGTACAGGCTGGTCATGGCAGT
>CAZVNY010000212.1:0-3199 GCA_964628785.1 uncultured Thiobacillus sp. | reverse complement strand
GCCCGGGGCCCGGTTGAGCCACATCATGGCCGCCTCGATGAGTAGGGTGCCACCCCCCATCATGGGGTCGAAGAAGGGGATGCCCGGGCGCCAGCCCGCCAGGCGCAGCAGCCCGGCGGCCAGGTTCTCGTTCAGGGGGGCGGGGGCCGGCTCCACCCGGAAACCCCGGCGATTCAGGGGTTCGCCGGACAGATCCACATACAGGCTGTAGCGCTCCTCGCTGAGATAGAGCACCAGGGGCACCTCGGGGTTGCGCGTATCCACGCTGGGACGCTCTCCCAGTTCGGCGCGGAAGCGATCACACAGCCCGTCCTTCACCTTCAGGGCCGCGAAATTCAGACTCTTCAGAGGGCTGTGCCGGGCCACGGCATGCACCGCGAAACTGCGATACACCTCGAACAGGCCGGGCCAGTCCACCTGCCTGGCGCCGTCATACAGATCGGATTCCTGGTGGTAACGTCCTTCCCCGACACGCCACAGGACCTTGACCGCCAGCCGGCTCCAGAGATTGACCCGCCAGGCGTCCTGCAGACTGCCGCGCAAGGCAGCGCCGCCGGGGGCGGGGCGGACGTCGGCAAGGCCGATTTCCGCCAGTTCGTTGACCAGTTCCGCCTCCAGACCCTTGGGGCAGGGCACGAAAAAGGCGTGGGTGGCGGCCGGTTTCGCCGCAGGCCGCGTTCGGTGCGTCTGGTCCTGCACCTGTTGGCTGCGGGTTGGGGCACGTCCTGACCCGGGACTACGGCGATCTGGGGTCGTGGATGGTGCGGGGCGTTTTTTCGCGCCCTTGGAAGATTCGCCCGGCCCCAGACGCGGCCCGGGTTTGCCACGGCTGCTGTCTTCAGTCCTGGTGGGCTGGTGCGGTGGTGTGCGATCCCCGGCCGGGTGCGCCTCCTGGCCGGCCTGGGTGCGGGGCTTGGCGTTGCCGGGCAGGTGTCTGCCGCGCACGGGGGCCCGGGTGGGGGCTTGCGCATCCGGTCGCGCATCGGGTCTGATGCCGAGGATCCTGCGTTGTTTGGGTTTGTCCGATGCCGCCACCTGCGTTCCTCAAGAAATTCATACCCAGTCCGGTGACCCTGGTGCTCCTGGGGCTCGTTGCCTATGTCTGGTTCCGGCCTCCGGCCTGGGTGAGCGATGTGGACCAGCCTGTACCGGAAGTGGCGGAACTGACGGCCCTGCGGGGGCAGGTGGTGCTGGTGAACTTCTGGGCCACCTGGTGCCCTTACTGCCGTCACGAGATGCCAGCCATGCAGGACTACTATCGTGCCCACAAGGACCGGGGGTTCGAGATTGTCGCCTACAGCGAGGATAAAACCCAGCAGGAGGTGGACGAATTCATGGTCCGGGAGGGCTACACCTTCCCCGCCATGCTGACGCCTCCGGGGGTGTCAGCGGCCTTCGGTGGCGTGGACCGGCTGCCCACCTCCTTCGTCATCGACCGCCAGGGCCGCATCCGGCACAAGATCAGTGGCCAGGTGCATGCCGCACGGCTGGAAAAGCTGATTGGACCCCTGTTGGACGAGGTCCCATAGAGTAGACGAACGGGGCTTTGGAGCTTGGGGTCATGGCGAGTACCGCGATCCACCCTTCTCGTCATCGCGTGGGGCGAAGCCCCGCGGCGATCCAGGGCCTTTGGTCATCGTGGACGCTGTCCAGTAATCCAGAGAGGGAAGAGCTGGGTTGCCGCGTCGCTGCGCGCCTCGCAAAGACCAAGCCGTATCGGGTGACGTTACCTCTTCAGCAGTTTCTGCATCTCGCGCCGGTAATAGACGAAGTCCATCTCCGGGCAGGGGCCACCCAGGCGGGTCACCACAGCGGAAACCTGGCCCCGGTGATGGGCGTAATGCGTGAACAGGTGGGTCAGGGCATCCCTGACCCACATCTCCTTGAGGCTGCCGTCGCTGGCGCTGAAGCGACAGGGGATGTCGAAAAAACTGGCCTCCCGGGTGGCCAGCCAGTCCTGCAGATGACGTGTCTCCCGACGCAGGGCGTTTTTCAGTTGCCGCCAGTCCGGGTGGTTGATGTTCCTGTAGTCCGGGCTGAAGGACTCGCCCTTGAGCCTGGCCAGCCAGGCCTGGCTCACCACCAGCATGTGGTCCACGGTGTGGTGGATGCTCTTGAAGAACAGGCCCTGGTCACTGCCCAGCACCTCCGGCTGCAGGTGATCCAGGGCGGCGAACAGGATCTCGTTGGCCCAGTGCTGATAGTCCGCCTGGAGGATGAAATGACTCTTCCACGTGTACATCGTCTGCCTCCTGTATCGCTCCCATGTGGGTCATTCTTCCACGCTGACCGGCGGCACGGGTTTTTCCCACACCAGCCGCAGGTACAGCGCCCGGGTGACGTGGATTGTGCCATCCGCATCCACCCGCAAGGCCTCGTCAATACCCATTTTCCCGGCCAGACGCCGCCAGTTGGCGGTGTCGGCGATGAACAGGGGCTTGCTGGCCACGTCCGACAAGGTTCCGGCATGGGGCCCTCGGGCGATGACCGTCACCGCCTGGGCCTGGTCTGCCGGCCAGCCGCTGCGGGGGTCGATGAGGTGGCTGTAACGCCTGCCGTCCATCTCGAAGAAGCGCTGGTAGTCGCCGGAGGTGCCGATGGCCTCGCCGTCATGCAGTTCCAGCACCGCCAGGGCGCCGGCCCTGCGGGGGTGCTGGATGCCTACCTTCCAGGGACTGCCGCCCTTGTCGCCCAGGGCCAGGACGTTGCCGCCGATGTTGATGAGGGCGTTCTTCACTCTCCGGCCCTTGAGCAGCTCGGCGGCCCGGTCCAGGGCATAACCCTTGGCATAGCCCCCCAGGTCCAGACGCACCGCCGGGTTGCGGCCCACCAGGGTGTCGCCCTGCAGTTCCATATCCTGCATGCGGGGCCGGGCCTGTACCAGCCGGTCGACGGCCCCCGGGTCCGGCAGATGGGCCTGGAAGCTGTCGCTGTGGAAGCCCCAGAGTCGCACCAGGTTGCCGATGGCCGGGTTGAACAGGCCCTCGGAGCGCTCCGACAGCCGGGTGGCATCCGCCAGGATGGCAAGCAGTTCCGACTTGCCACGCAGGTCGATACGTGTCGGCACCTTGGGGGTGGCCCGGGCCAGCTGGGCGTTTATGCTCTCCAGGGGGCCCGGCTCCCAGGGATGCAGTTCCCGGTGCATGCGGTCGAAGTCCTGCAATACCAGGTCGGTGAGTTGTCGGGCCTGGCCCGGCTC
>CAZVNY010000211.1:0-3217 GCA_964628785.1 uncultured Thiobacillus sp. | reverse complement strand
GGATCAGGTCCTGCACGGGGCAGCCCATGCTCGTGAGGGTCATCGTGATGCCCACGTTGCCTTGCCCGTCGATCTCCAAGTCGTAGACCAGGCCCAGGTCAACGATGTTGACGGGGATCTCGGGGTCGTGAACGACCTTGAGGGCTTCCAGCACCTGCGCGCGCAACTCTTCGCTGCCGGCGGTCTGGAGCGCCTGTCCGGTCGCCTCGCCTGACCCGACGGGCGCCGCGGTCGTCTCGTCGCTGCTACTCATACCTGTGAAGTTAACAGAACGGCACGCGGCGCGCCGTAGCCCCGCGGTCGGAGCCCGCTCGCCTTCGCCTTTCGACCACGGCGTTCACCAGTCGGCGAAGCGGTCGCGGTATACGACCCAAGCGAAGGTCAGGGCGATGAGGGTGCTAAGGAGGCTGGTGCCCCCGTAGGAGACGAGGGGCAAGGTGATGCCGGTGACGGGCGCCACCCCGAGGGTCACGCCGACGTTTACGAGGACCTGGAAGCCGATGAGAACGACGACGCCCACGATGAGGAGCTGGTCGCGTTCGAACGGGCACTCCGCCGCCATGGCAAGGAGCCGCCAGAAGAGCAGGCCGTAGAGCACGAGCAGGCCGACGGAAGCGACGAACCCGCCTTCCTCGGCTAGGACCGGGAAGATGAAGTCCGTCTGGCGGTACGGGATGAAGCCGAGCTGCGACTGCGTGCCCGCGCGGTACCCCTTGCCGAGCAGTCCGCCTGACCCGACCGCGATGGTGGACTGGATGACCTGATAGCCGGTGCCCTGCGGGTCGCGGTAGGGGTCCGCGAAGGAGACGAGGCGCTCGACCTGGTGGGGCTTGAGGTTCGGAAGCACCACCGTCGGCACGGCGATGCCTACCAGTAGTACGCCGAGCACGAGGTGGCGCCACGGCACGCCCCTGACGAGAACCACGCCGGCCGTGATGGCGACCAACACTAGGGCGCTACCGAGGTCCGGCTCTATCAGGACGAGACCGATGGGCGGCAACGCGAGTACCGCCACGCGCGCGTAGTCCTGCAGCCGGCGGATCGGCCGCTCGTGAAGCGTCTGGGCGAGGACGAGGATGAGAGCCAGCTTGGCTAGTTCGGAAGGCTGGAACCCGGGGAGGGGACCGAGGTAGAGCCAAGACTTGGCCCCGTTGACCTCCGTGCCTATCAGGAACGTTAGGACCAGGAGACCGAGGCTGGCGACGTAGACGTAGGGGGTGAGCCGCAACACCCGGTTCTTGCCCGCCCACAGGGTCAGCCCTACGACGACGACGCTGGCTCCGAGGAAGACGACCTGACGCATGAACTCGTCGCTGGGAGCGGCGCTGAACAGGGTGAAGAGCCCGACCGTGATCAGGAGGAGGGTGACGAGCGGCAGGGCGAAGTCGACTCTCGTCACGCCCGTCAGCCTACCAGCCGCCTGCGTGAGCCGGCGTAGAGCCACCACTCGGCCAGCAGGGCGGCGAACGCCGCGATGAGCAGGCCGATCACCAGGGGGGTCGGCGACGCCGAGCCGGCTGGGTCGCCCGGCACCTCCGAGTCGACCGCCTGCGCGGCGGCGTCCTGCTCGAGCGCGACGCCTGTCGCTCCGCTCGCGGCCGCGGAGCCGAGGCGCGATTCGTCCGGCGCCAGGAGCGAAGCCAGGACCACGGGCCCGCCCCGTGTCGGCGAGGTCGCCCCGTCGAGCGGGTAGACGCCCGGCGCGAGAGCGATCTCCCCTCCAGGGAGGCCGCTCCCGACGAGAACAGGAAGAGGCTCGCCGAGGCGGACGCGGGGCGTGACGTCGAGTGCGCCGACCCAGTTGGCGAGCAGGGCCGGGAACGCCGGGCGCAACACGAGGTCAGATTGGCTGGGGTGGAAGGCGAACTGCAAGATGGCGCCCGCCTCGGTGCGGCGGGTGCGTAGGAGCGGAGTGAGATCGTCCGCCCTGGCCAGCACGCGCCACTCCCCGGCTGCGGCGGCGGGGGCGCCCCGATCGTCGGTGGGCGCCGTCGAGCCCGCGGGCGCCACCCAGCCGGGGGCGAGCGGGTCGAGGCCGACGAGCGCGTCGTGCAGGTCAACGAAGCGCATGACGGCGGCCGCGCGGTCGAAATCGCGCACCACGTGGTAGTCGGGGTTCTCGGCGGGTGGCTGGAGCAGCACGTAGTTGCCGGGCGGTAGGGCGGCGATGGCCGCCTCGTCAGGCAGGTGGCGGGTGACGACGCGGAGGTCGGCCGGTCTGGTGGTCGCGTCGGCGGCCCCGTACACCACGATGCCCGGCACGGCGTTGAGGGCGCGCAGGAGCGGCGAGTACAGGTCGTCGGTCACGACCGTGAGGGAGCGCCGCCCCGCGAAGGCCACGTCGTCGAGGGGCAGGGCGTCGTCCGCCGGAGCGATGATGCGCGCCTCGAGCACGCCGTCGGCCTCACCGACGTCGGCCAGCAACGGGAACGTGACCGCCGCCGTGCCGCCGCCCGGCACGAGGAGCGTGCTGCGGGCCAGCTCGACGCCGCCCGCGAAGAGCCCCACCGTTGCCTCGGCCGGCCTACGGCCGCTGGCGACCACGGCGACGAACGCCTCGCCGACACCGACGTCGAAGGCGCCGATGCCGACGTTGATCGGGTCGGCCGAGTCGTCAGCCCCCACGACCACCACCTTGGCGCTGCCGAGGGCCGCCAGACGGTCCGTGTACACGATCGCTTCCGCCCCGGGCAGGAGGCTCGAACCCAGGTCTACGGCCGCCAGGAGGTCGGCGGACGCGTCGCCCGCTTGGAGGGTGGCCAACGCGGCTGCGCGGTCCGACTCGTCTGCGGCGAGCGGCGCGAGGAGGCGGGGGGTCAAGCCGGCGCGCACGAGCGCGATGGGGCCCGTGATCCTGAGCTGCCCCCGTGCGGCGGCGACGGCGGCGGCGAGGCGGGTGCCGTCCTCGAACCGCGCCGCCATGCTCGCGGAAGCGTCGATCACGACGACGAGCGCGCCTGACTCGGCGCCCTTCGAGTACGGCCGCGCGAGACCGAACGCGGCTGCGGCCACGAACAGGAGTTGCAACGCCAGTAGCCAGCTCGGGGAGAACCGTCGCCTGCGGGCGACGCTGGCGTGCGCCCTGCGCCACAGGAACAGGGCGGCAACGTCGCGCCGCCTACGGCGCGCCCTGAGGAAGTGCAGGGCGACGACCACGGGCAGTAGGGCCAGCAGCCAGAGCGCCTGGGGCACGAGGAACGCCATACGGTCGCAGTCT
>CAZVNY010000210.1:0-3221 GCA_964628785.1 uncultured Thiobacillus sp. | reverse complement strand
CTGCAGGCGTTGCAGCCGTTGGCGGCGCCCGACCCCCAACCGGCGCCGGAAAAGGCCGCAGCCACAGGTTCTGCCTGGCGCTACAACGTAGGCGAGGTGGGCCTGACGGGTTTTCGCGTCGGTGTGCGGGATGAAAGCGTACAGCCCGCCCTGCAGCTGGACCTGGAGCGCATCCAGGCCTCCATCAAGGACCTGAGCCAGGACCTGCAGCGGGCCCTGCCGGCCAGGTTGTCCCTGGCGGTGAAGCAGGGGGGCGGCTTCCAGGCCGAGGGCAGGCTCATTCCGGGCAAGCCCGCCGCCGATCTGCGTCTGGTACTGAAGAACCTGGACCTGAAACCCGCCCAGCCCTTCGTGGGCCAGGTGGCCAATCTGGCACTGGTCTCGGGCAGGGTGTCTGCCAGCGGTCGCCTACAGTTCGATGGCAGGCCCGTCTTTGCCGGCGGCTTCCAGGTGGACGATCTCCTGCTCAACGAGAGCGAGAGCGGCGAGCGCTTCCTGGCCTGGAAGCGCCTGGCCAGCGACAGCCTGAGCTATCGCCCCGAGGCCCTGAATATCGAGGAGTTGCGCCTGGATGACCTGGGGGCCAAGCTGATCATCTACAAGGACAAGAGCATCAACCTGCAGAAGATCCTGAAGTCCGCCGCCAGCGAGACTGCAGACGCGGAAGCCGTGCAGGATGGGCGGGCGGCTGGGTCCGCAGCCGCAAAGGATGCGCCGCCAGCCATCGCTCAGGCGGCGGAGGCCGGGAATGACACCCAGACCACCGCTGCCAGTGCCCCCACCCGGGCCGAGCCTGCCATGGCCATCAACATCGACCGGATACGCCTGGAAAACGGTGAGCTGGACTTCGCCGATCTGTCCCTGGCCCTGCCTTTCGGCACCCGCATCCACCATTTCAAGGGGGCCTTCAACGGCATTTCCAGCCAGCCGGGCAGTGCCGCCCAGCTGGAACTGGATGGCCAGGTGGATGAATACGGCCTGGCCCGGGCAGTGGGCCAGCTGGATCTGTTCGATCCCACGGGGTTCATGGACATCAAGGTGGTGTTCCGCAACGTGGAGATGAACGGGCTGACCCCCTACACCGCCACCTTCGTGGGCCGCCATATCGACTCCGGCAAGCTCTCCCTGGACCTGGAATACAAGATCAAGCAGCGCCAGCTCCTGGGGGAGAACCAGATCATCATGGACCGGCTCACCCTGGGGGAGCGGGTGGAGAGCCCCACCGCCATGAATCTGCCCCTGGATCTGGCGATTGCCATCCTGCAGGACAGCGACGGGCGCATCGACCTGGGCCTGCCCGTGTCCGGCAGCCTGGACGACCCCCAGTTCAGCTATGGCCGCATCATCTGGAAGGCCATCACCAACATCATCACCAAGATCGTCACCGCCCCCTTCCGGGCCCTGGGCAGCCTCTTTGGCGGCGGCGGCGAAAAGCTGGAAAAGATCACCTTCGAGGCCGGCGAGACCGCCCTGTCCCCACCGGAGAAGGAAAAGCTCGCACAGATCGCCACGGTACTCAACAAGCGTCCCGGCCTGGCCCTGACGATACATCCGGCCTGGTCCGCCGGCCTGGACCGCCCGGTCATCAAGGATCTGCGCCTGCGCCAGGCTGTGGCCGCTAAGCTGGGCAGCAAACTCCAGGCGGGTGAAGACCCGGGGCCCATATCCACCGCCAATGCCAAGGTTCAGGTGGCCCTGGAAGGGCTCTATGCCGAGGCCTTCGGCAAGGAAAACTGGCAAAAGCTGCAACAGCAATGGCAGCAGGCCAACCCGGACAGGAAACAGGCAGACGGAGCAGGCAGGCTGGCCTCTCGGCTCAAGGGCCTGTTCAAAAAGGAAGAACCCCTGAGCGAGGAGGACAAGCAGGCCCTGCTGGGCACGGATCTGCATGCCCTGCTCTATGACCGCCTGTTGGCCCGGGTGGAAGTGACGGATGCGGACCTGGCGGATCTGGCCCGGCAACGGGGTGAAGCGGTCCTGGCCGGCCTGGCCGCGGCCGGGGCACCGGCCGCCAGGATGCAGCTAGGCCAGGTGGAAGGCTTTGACAAGGAGGGCCGGGAAGTCCCCGCCCGCATGGAGCTGGGAGTGGCCAAACAGGTCAAGGACGCCGCGCCCTGAGCCCGCCTGCCGTCATACCCGCCCCCGGCAGGCGATGGGGCGGCCGCGTCGTGCCCTGATCCTGTTGAGTCCCAAGCCGGAGCACGTAGAGAGGGTCTCGCAGGCGTGTGCGTCCATGCAGGAGCGGGGGCTTTTCTCAAGAAGCCCAAGGGGCTGCCGATAGGGAGCCGTTTTCCTCCTCCGGCAACAAAGCCATGCCCAAGCTCAGCATTGCCCAGCGTTTGTGGTTCATCTCCGTGCTGTCCGGTGCCCTGTTTCTGGTGGCCGTGATCTCGGGCTGGCTGGGACTGAAGTCGGCCAGGGACAGCCTGCAGTCCCTGTACGCGGATGCAGCCGTGAGCATGCATGAGCTGTCCCGGATCCAGACCCTGCTCAATGAGAACTATGCCCAGGTCCTCAGCGCGTTCCAGCACGACCCTGCCAGTGCCATGGCCATCGTCCACGACCACTCGGTGCAGCAGCATCTGGACGCGGTGCAGCAGGGCAAGACCAGCATCAAGAGCCATTGGGCAAACTACATGGCCGGCCGCAGGAGCGATGCCCGGGAGGCCGGCCTGGCGGAGGCCTTTCAGGAGAAGGACAAACTCTGGCTGGACGAACTCGACGAGGCCACCAATGCCCTGAGCGAGGCAAACTACAGCCCGGAAGTGATGAACTATTACCTGTTGGACGGGCAGCAGAAACACCGGGCCGCCCTGGCGGCCCTGGATGCCCTCATCGTCTACAAGGTGGAAGACGCACGACGCAAGTACGAGATGGCCGGCACGAATTACGACAACCAGCGCATCCTCTATGCCGTGCTGCTGGTCATCGGCGTGGTGGGGGTGCTGGGGACCACCTGGGTCAGCCTGAGACGTATCATGCGCTCCCTGCGTGTCGCGAGCCTGGCGGCCGAGTCCGTGGCCAGCGGCGATCTGACCCGCAGCATCCCCGACATGGGCCAGGACGAACTGGGTCAGCTGGTGCGGAAACTGGCCGACATGCAGGCCGGCCTGCGCACCATGGTGGGGGCCGTGCGTGCCAATGTGGACAACCTCAACCAGGCCTCCCGGCAGATGTCCGGTGCCTCCAGCCAGAGTGCCCAGGCCAGCGCGGCCCAGACC
>CAZVNY010000209.1:0-3249 GCA_964628785.1 uncultured Thiobacillus sp. | reverse complement strand
GCCGCCATGCCAACAATGGCTGGCTGCAGGAATGTCCGGATGCCGTCACGAAGCTGGCCTGGGACAACGCCATTCTGGTCAGTCCGCGACTCGGACGCGAGCTCGGCATCGCGCCGGGCGGATCGTTGATCCAGGTTTCCAGGAAGGAAACGGCCCACTTTCACCAAGGGAAGGAACAGGCCTTCATCGGCAGGGTCACGCTCGACGGACGCAGCATCGAGGGCCCGCTGCAAATCCAGCCCGGCCTGTCCGACTACACGATCATTCTCCCGCTCGGTTATGGGCGTACGGCTTCGGGGCGAATCGGCAACAAGACCGGACACGATTTCTATCCGCTTCGCACCGCAGCGGCGCGGAGCATCGCGATCGGCGCAAGGATCGAGGTCACGAACCGGCGCTATGAGCTGGCCAACACCCAGGAGCACTGGTCAATGGAGGGTCGCGACATCGTGCGCGAAGCGAACGTCGACGAATTTGCCAAGAATCCGGATTGGGTGAATTCGATCGGCATGGAGTCGCATGCCCCGTCGAACCTGGGCAAGGACCGCCATATGCCTCTTGGCGAAGTCGCCGCGACGACTCCCCGCGGAAACTCGCTGTACGAGTCTCCCAACTACACCGGCGTGCACCAATGGGGCATGTCGATCGATCTCAACACCTGCATCGGCTGCAACGCGTGTGTCGTTGCCTGCCAGTCGGAGAACAATATCCCGATCGTCGGCAAGCAGCAGGTTCTCCGCGGCCGCGAGATGCATTGGATACGTCTCGACCGCTACTATTCCGACGGGCGCATCGATGCGGCGGCCTTCGGCGGCGAAGGCAACAAGGAGATCCCCGAGGATCCCCAAGTCGTGATCCAGCCGATGGCGTGTCAGCACTGCGAACTCGCCCCCTGCGAGACGGTGTGCCCTGTGAATGCAACCGTGCACGATGAGGAAGGGCTCAACGTGATGGCCTACAACCGCTGTATCGGCACCCGTTACTGTGCGAACAACTGTCCGTACAAGGTCCGTCGCTTCAACTTCTTTGACTGGAACAAGCGCTCGATCGACGAGCTGTACATGGGGCCGCTCGGTGCCATTGGCATGACCGAGCTGGCCAAGATGGGGAAGAATCCCGAAGTCTCCGTGCGCATGCGCGGCGTGATGGAGAAGTGCACCTACTGCGTGCAGCGCATCGAGCATGCCAAGATCCATCAGAAGGTTAAGGCCGGTGCCTCCGGCGATATTCAGGTTCCCGATGGCACCATCAAGCCCGCCTGCCAGCAGGTGTGCCCGGTCGAAGCCGTCGTTTTCGGCAATATCCTGGACCCGAACAGCGCCGTTTCAAAAGCCAAGGCCCGCGACCACGATTATGCGGTGCTCGGCTACCTCAATGTCCGCCCCCGCACGACCTATCTGGGTCGTTTCCGCAATCCGAATCCGGACATGCCCGACTATGCGGCGCTCCCGCTCAGCCGGACGGAATACGAGGCGAAGAATCACCCGGCCCATGGCGGCCATGGCCATGATCACGGTCATGGGGCCCATGAGGGGGCCGAATCGGGACCGAAGCATGGCAACACGGGTTTCAAGCGCTCCTCCGGAGGACTTAGCTAATGGCACACGCTGCTGAATCCAACTATCCCACACCGGCGATCCTGAAAGAGGTGAAGCCGGCCTTCCTGCCCCGGGCGGTCCTGGTCGAGAACAACCGAAGTTTCGGTTGGGTCACCGACAAGATCTGTGGCATCATCGAAGGCAAGACCCCGACCTGGTGGTGGGTATGCTTCGTCCTCGCCTCGATCGTCGCCTCGTTCACGGTGGCCGGGCTGATTTATCTCGTGGCCGCTGGCGTCGGTGTCTGGGGACACGCGAATCCGGTGAACTGGGCCTGGGACATCGTCAACTTCGTGTTCTGGATCGGCATCGGCCACGCCGGCACGCTGATCTCGGCGATCCTGTGCCTCCTGCGCCAGAAGTGGCGCACGTCGATCAATCGTGCAGCCGAAGCGATGACGATCTTTGCGGTGGTCTGCGCCGCGATCTTCCCGGTCTTCCACGTCGGTCGCGTCTGGTTCGCCTGGTATCTCTTCCCGATTCCGACTTCCAACTCGATCTGGCAGAACTTCCGTTCCCCGTTGGAGTGGGACGTGTTTGCCGTCTCGACCTACGGAACGGTGTCGGTCCTCTTCTGGTATGTCGGCATGCTGCCGGATCTCGCGGTGCTTCGCGACCGCTTCACCGCGGCCGGCAACCGCGTTCGCGGCTACCTCTACGGGTTCTTTGCGATGGGCTGGCGCGGATCCAGCCGCCATTGGAGCAACTACGAAATGGCCTACCTCATCTTGGCGGGCATTTCGACACCGCTCGTGCTTTCGGTCCACACCATCGTCTCGTTCGACTTCGCGGTGTCGCTGATCCCCGGCTGGCACACGACCATTTTCCCTCCGTATTTCGTCGCCGGCGCCATCTTCTCCGGATTCGGCATGGTGCTCACGCTCATGCTGCCGCTCCGGGCCATCTATGGTCTCCAGGATCTCATCACGCAGTACCACATCGACTGCATGTGCAAGATCACCCTGGCCACAGGCACGATCGTGGGCTACGCCTACGCCATGGAGTTCTTCATCGCCTGGTACGGGGCGAATCCCTACGAAGGCTTCACGTTCATCAACCGCGCATTTGGAAACTATGCGTGGGCGTACTGGATCATGATCACGTGCAACGTCATCACGCCGCAGTTCTTCTGGCTCAAGGCGGTCCGGAACAACACCACGCTGGTCTGGACCCTCTCGATCTTCGTCAACGTCGGCATGTGGTTCGAACGCTTCGTGATCATCGTCACCTCGCTCGCCCGTGACTTCCTGCCCTCGAGCTGGGGTTACTACAGCCCGTCGATCGTGGAGATCTTCACGTTCTTCGGCACCTTCGGTGTCTTCAGCGTGCTCTTCCTCCTCTTCATCCGCTTCCTCCCCGTCATGGCGATGGCCGAGTTGAAGGCGGTGATGCCCCAGGCGGATCCGCACGGGCATGGCAATGGTGGAAACGGTCATGGTGACCGCCCCGCCCACTGACATCCGGCCCCGCGTTACCAACCACCAATATTTTCAAGAGATGGCTGCTCAACCTTACGGTCTCGTTGCCGTGTTCGACACGGTTCCCGACATCTATCACGCCGCTGAGGAGGTGCGCGATGCCGGCTACAAGTTCTGGGATTGCATCACGCCGCTACCGGTGCACGGGCTGGATCGCGCCATGGGCACCCGCC
>CAZVNY010000208.1:0-3255 GCA_964628785.1 uncultured Thiobacillus sp. | reverse complement strand
GCGTCAACGCGCGCTGTCGCAGCAGTGCAGCGCGTGCGCGACTGTTGAGGAGCACGTGGCGCGCAGTGCTGGTCTTGGTCGTGTTCTTTTCGAGCCCACGCACGATGGCGCGATGCACATGGATTCGGTCGCGCTCCAGATCCACATCGGCCCAGCGCAGCGCTGTGGTCTCCGATGGGCGTAGGCCGCTGAAGAACTTGAACTCCACGTAGTTCGCGACGCCATCGGGGTACCGCTCGGTCATGTATTCGATGATGGTCTCCACTTCGTCGCGCGTGAACGGATCGGGAAACGGCGTCTGCTGCCGCTGGTAGCGAACGTGCCTGACCAGGTTGTCTTCGAGAGCATGGTCCGCGACGGCCATGTCCATGGCGCGGCGAAGAACGGTCACGTAGTTGTTGACGGTCTTCGCGTTGAGGCCGGGGCGAAAGGTCAACGCACGCATGACGTGACTGGCCTTCAGTCGATGTAAGGCCCGTTCACCAAGCAGTGCGCCCTTGTCGTCGCAAGGCGCGGACTTCCAGAAGCGAACGGCCGACGCGTAGGCCGCGGCGGTGGACGGTTCAATGCGCTGGACCGCCAGCCATACGTCGAGGTGTTCGCCGACGGTGAGCGGCCTTCCGTCGTTGCGAGTCGCGGGGAAGTATTCGGAGTGGCAGAAGGTGCCGTCGGCGATTCGGCTGCGGATCTCAGCGGCGAGTCGTGTGGCCTCACCGAGGTTCTCTGCTGACGGCGGGATCGCCATGCCGTCACGCCTGAGCGTTCGGCGCACGACTTCGCCGTTCAGGCTGAACTGGATGCGGATGGCCTTGCCGCGAACCTCGACGCCAGTGCCTTTCCTGCCCATACGTTCCTCCTCTGCTGTGCTGATGTCGGTTCGATTGAAGCTGCTGGCATGAGGCGCGGCAAGCGCGTGCGGCTCAACGAAGTGCCGTAGCTGCCAACGGTTCAGGTGCATCCGATCACCTGATGCGGCAGCGCCGACCGGTTGCGACTCGTGCGACACCGGGCACACTGTCGGCCTTGAGGGAACGATCATGGATTCGATCAACGCCGACTTGGCCTCCATCCTGCAAACCGTGCAGACGCCGGGTGACTTCTTTGCCGCCGGCGAGTGCGCCTTGCATGTTCCGCTGATCGAGGTCGACAGCGTTGGCCCGATCGCCCTGCCGGTGCTGCCTGCGCAGGCCGCCCAGCTCATTGCGGTGGCCGAGCGTGCCCCCTACGGCCGCGGGGCGGACACGCTGGTCGACACCGCCGTGCGCCGCACCTGGCAGATCGGCGCCGATCGCGTCCACATCAAGGGCAGACACTGGAACGCGATGCTGGAGGGCGTCGTCGAGATCGCGTCCACAGGTCTCGGTGCCGGCGCCGGGGTGGAGGCCGAGTTGTACAAGCTGCTGGTCTATGACGAAGGCAGCTTCTTCGTCGAACATCGCGACACCGAGAAGTCGCCCGGCATGTTCGCCACGCTGATTGTTGCGCTGCCATCGCTGCACACTGGCGGTGAACTGGTGATCCGTCATCGCGAGCGCGAAGCGCGACTCGATCTGCGCTGCGGCGATGTGTCCGAACTCGCCTGGGCCGCGTTCTATGCGGATTGCGTGCACGAGGTGCTGCCCATCACCTCGGGGTGTCGGCTGGTGCTCGTCTACAACCTGCGGCGCAAAAGCCGCGGGCGTTTGCCCCGGCCGCCGTCTTACGACAAAGAGGCGGTTGCGCTGGAACGCTTGCTGCGCACGTGGTGCAGCGAAACAGTGAAGCCCGACGAAGACCAGCCGCTCAAGCTGGTCTACCCGCTGGCGCATGCCTACACGCCAGCCGAGCTGTCGTTTGCTGCGCTCAAGGGCGCAGATGCCGCGGCTGCCACCGTGCTGACCACGGCCACGGGCGATGCCGCCTGCGATCTGCACCTGGCACTTCTGCGCATCGAGGAGCGTGGTGCGGCGGAGTGCAACGGCTTCGGCGGCACGCGCTGGCGCAGCTGGTACGGCTGCGACGAGGATGACGGCGATGACGAGAACGATGACGAGTTCAGGGTCGCCGAGGTCTTCGATCGCTCATTGACTCTGTCGGACTGGAGACGGCCTGCCGGCGGCGTGATGCCCTTGGGCACTTTGCCGTTCAGCGATGGCGAGGTCTGCCCGCCGGACGCACTGGCCGACATGGAGCCGGACGAACAGCACTTCCACGAGGCCACCGGCAATGAAGGCGCCTCGTTCGAGCGCAGCTACCAGCGGGCGGCCCTGGTGTTGTGGCCGCATGCGCAAAGGCTGCGATTGATCGCGCGGGCTGGTCTTGCGGCCTCGTTGCCCGCGCTGGGCGGGATGGTCAGGGCTTGGATCGACGACGGGGCCGAACCGGGTCATGCGCACTGGCAAGAGGCCCACGCCTTGGCCGCAGAGATGTTGGCCTGCTGGCCCGTGCAAGCTGCTCGTCGGGCGAACGATGGCCCGAGCGCGGAGAGCGTGATGCTGTCGCAACTGGTACGCCTGCAGGATCGAGAGCACATCGAATCGATGCTGACCAAGGTCGTCGCGGCTGGTGCCTATGCAGCCGGCGACAACGCGGCCCTGATGCAGGCGCTGAAGCTGCTGCCGGCCTCGCGCGTCGGCGCGCTGTTGCTGGCCGTCGTGCAGGGCAATGCTGACCTCCACATCGCCGGCTGCGCTGACCTGCTGGCACGTGCTGTTGCCGTTTCAGCCTGGTGGGGACAACTGCTGGGCGCAGCCCAGGCGCTGCTCGATGCCATGCCGGGCGATCCGGCGCGACCCCAGTCCCCGGCCGACGGGTGGCGTCGCGACCGCGCCGACGCGGGTGTGCTCCACGACACGCTGCGCGCCCTGGCGTCCACCGGGCACGCGGGCCTGTCTGCGCTGGCCGTTCAGGCCGTGACGCACTGGCTGGCCTGGCCCAGGACGTATGGCATGGATGCCGTCATCGTTCCGGCCTTGCGCCGTGTCGCCGAGCGGCCCGCGCTGCTGAACCGGCCGGCCTGCCTGCGGTTGCGGGCCGCTGCGCTGGACCACCTGCGCGCACGCTGCTCACTGGACCTGGCACCGCCCGCCGACTGGCGGCGCGAGGCCCGCATGAGCTGCCGTTGCGAGCACTGCCTGGCACTCGGTCGATTCCTGCAGTGTGCCGACCTGGAGGTCTGGCGCTTCAAGGCGCGCGAGGCCGATCGCCGTCACGTCGAGGACTCGATCCGTCAGGGCCGGCACGACGTCGACTGCAGCACCGAGCGCAAGGGCAGCC
>CAZVNY010000207.1:0-3303 GCA_964628785.1 uncultured Thiobacillus sp. | reverse complement strand
TGACGTTCACCACCACCGTGCAACTGGCATTGGCCGCCAGGTTCACCCCGGACACCTTCAGGGCAGTGCCTCCGGAGACGGCCGTGACCGTGCCCCCCGGACAGGTGGTGCTGGCCGCCGGGGTGGCGGCGATGACCATGCCATTGGCGGTGCCTCCGGCAGTGCCACCCACAGTGAAATGGTCGGTCAGGCCCAGGCCGGTGACCGTCTGGCTACCGGCGCTCAGGGTCAGGGTCAGCTGGCTCACCTGGCCCGGGAAGGTCAGGGTGCTGGGGCTGGTGGCCTTGGCCACGGTGAGGCCGGCAGGCGCCTGGTTGTTCAGGGTGGCCGTCACCGGGGTCTGGTTCTTCACGCCCCCCTCGGCGGTGATGTTGCCGGCAGGGATCGTGTTCACCCAGTTGCTCCCGCCCGTCACCTCCACGTCGAAGAGGAAGTCGCAACTGCCGTGGCCGGCGATGCTGGCCCCGCTCAGGCTGGCACTGTTGCCTCCCGGGGTGGCGCTGATGCTGGTCGCCCCGGCGCAGGTGGTATAGGCGTTGGCCGGGTTGGCAATGCTCATGCCGCTGGGCAGGGGGTCGGTGAGGCTCACCGTGTTCAGGGTTGCTGCCCCGCTGTTGCTGAGGCTGATGCGTACCGTACTGTGGCCCCCTGGGGACACCGCCGCCGGGCTGAAACTCTTGTTGGCGGAAAGCGATGATTGGTAGGTCAGACTGGCATTGCCACTGGCATGGATGATCTGGGTGCTGCCGTCGGCATAGGTCTCGGTGGCCTCGGCGGTGGCGGTGTTGGTGTAGTTCCCCGCAGCCCCCACTACATCCACCTGCACGCTACAAGTACCCAGGTCACCGGTGCCGTTGCCGGCCCGGGCCGGCACGCTGCCCCCGTTGAGGGACAGGGAGGTGGTACCCGGCACGGCGGTGATGCTGCCCCCACAGGTGGTGGCGGCATTGGCCGGACTGGCGATCTGCATCTGGTTGCCCCCCGAGGTGGGCAGGGTGTCGCTGATGGCCAGGTTGACGAGGGGATTGGCCGAGCGGTTTTGCAACGTCAGGGTCATGCGTACCGGCGTGCCCTCGGGCCGGGTGGTGGGGCTGGCAAAGGCCTTGGCCAGATTCAGGACTTGGCCGTTGACCGTCCCGGAAGCAGGATTGGAAGCACCACCATTACAGACCTGACCGGTCCCCGGGTCATGGCACACGGCGTTAGCCGGGATCTGGTTGCTATAACCGGAGCCATTGGCCGCGGTTTTGGAGGTCATGGCCCAGAAGGTCACCATGCACTGGCCTGGATTACTGGCACTGCCGCGGGCCGGCACCGTGCCCAGAGTAAATTGCACGCTGCCCGCCCCCATGGCCGCCGACGTCGACAGGCCCGAACAACCACTGCCTGACAAAATGGGGGTGTAGTCGTTTGCACCAATCAGCCCGGTGAGGAAGGTCTGGCCGTTGCTGAAGACCTCATTGATGCTGACGTTGCTCATGGCCGCCGTGGACCAGTTGCGCACCGTCACCTGATAGCGCACCGGGTTGCCCGGGGCCGCATTGGCAGGGCTGACGCTCTTGCTCACCGAGAAGGTCTCATAGACCGTCACCGAGGCAGAGACCGGCTGGCTGACAATGGCCGGGTTGCCCACATTCACCGCCCCCGCCGGCAGGTTGTTGGTATAGCTGCGCGGCGTATGGGCGTTCTCCACCGTGCCGGTAAAGGGAATGGTGAGGCTGCAGGAGCCGTTGGCAGGGATGCTGCCGCCACTCAGGCTGACGCCATCGCCGCCGTTGACAACATTGACCACACCGCCGACACAGGTGGTGGATGCTGCTGAAGCCACCAGACCGAAACCGGTACCCAACACCCCATCGATGGGGCTGTCGCTGAAGCTGCCAATCGTCAGGGGGCTCGTACTGTCGTTGAAAAAGGTGAGGGTGAAGCTGTTGCCGGTACCGGTGGCCATGCTTCCTGCCGCCACCCCCTTGGTGACCCGCAGGGGGGATCTCACCGTCACGCTGGCGGTGGCATTGGCCGCCGCCGGGACGCCGATGTCATTGCTGAAGTTGCTGCTGGCATGGATGCTGTTGGTTTGTGCACCAGTGCTGTAGGCACCATGGGTGTGGGCCGCTTCCACCTGCACCGTCAGGGTGCACTGGCCGTCTGTGGTCCCCGAGCGGGCGGGCAGTGTGCCGCTGGCCGACAGGCTGGTGGCCCCCGCCGCCGGGCTGAAACTGGGTGCCCCGCCGCCGTTGTTGCAAGTCGCCGTGGCATTGGCCGGATTGGCCACCCTGATGACGGCATTCCCTCCCAACTGGGGGAAGTTGTCGCTCAGGTTGAAACCGGTGATCGGCACCGGATTGCTGTTTTTCAGGGTCAGCGTCAGGGTGGTGGCGGCCCCGCCCAGCACCAGGGTATTCGTGACAAAGGCCTTGCTGATGCTGGGCTTGCTCAGCGCCGTGACGTTGATGCTCTGGCTCACCGCCCCGCTGTTGGCCACAGGCCCGCCATCGTTGCCGGCCACCGCGCCGTTGGCGATGCTGTAGGTGTAACTGGCAGCGGCACCGGAACTGGTACCGGCGGTCACCGGGATATCGATGACGCACTGACCGTCCGTGGTGCCCACCCGGGTGGGGATCGACGCCCCGCTGAGGGCGATGGCCTGGCTGCCGAGGGCCGTCGTCAGGCTGCCACCGCAGTTGGAGCTGGCGGTTCCCGCAATCTTCAGGCCATTGGGTAGGCTGCCCGGCAGGCTGTTGCTGAAGGCCACGCCATCGATGGTGCTGGCCGTATTGTTGTTCGAGAGGGTGATGCGCAGCGTGGTGAGCTGCCCGGGGTAGATACCGGTGGGCGAACCCGTGGCCAAGGTGACCGATGCCCCCAGATCAGCCAGGGCGGCCTGGCTCAAACCCAGCCACAGGGCCAGCACGGCACCCGCGGGACGCAGCAGGCGGCGTCGCGAACGGGTCAGAGAGGTCTTCAGGGTCTCGATCGGGGTGGTTTTGCAGAGGGAGACAGGCATGGCGTGCGTTCTCGTATTGGGTTGCATTGTTCTTGACCGGGCACGGATGGAGCAGAAGTCGAAAGCGGTGTATGTGAGCCTTATCACACAAAAAAATCTTTTTGTTTTCATGCACTTATAATCAGGTTCCGGCTTATCGGCAGGCCCGAAGTTTTCTTTAGGGTGGTTTCGCTGCAGGAAGGATCTTTTTGTCCCTGCCGAGCGCGGTCCGTATGCGCGACAATGACTTAACTTCGCCCCACTCCGGAAACATGAACCACACCCTGCTGCTGGTGGATGGCTCCAGCTACCTCTAT
>CAZVNY010000206.1:2747-3319 GCA_964628785.1 uncultured Thiobacillus sp. | reverse complement strand
CTGAAGAACATCTCCCGGCCCTGCACCACCTCCAAGGAAATCGCCCAGGTGGGTTCGATCTCCGCCAACTCCGACGCCTCCATCGGCGAGATCATCTCCGATGCCATGGACAAGGTGGGCAAGGAAGGTGTCATCACCGTGGAAGACGGCTCCGGCCTGGAGAACGAGCTGGACGTGGTGGAAGGCATGCAGTTCGACCGGGGCTACCTGTCGCCCTACTTCATCAACAATGCCGAGAAGCAGATGGCCACCCTGGAGGACCCCTTCATCCTGCTGCACGACAAGAAGATCTCCAACATCCGGGATCTGCTGCCCGTGCTGGAGCAAGTAGCCAAGGCCGGCAAGCCCCTGCTGATCATCGCCGAGGACATCGAGGGCGAGGCCCTGGCCACCCTGGTGGTGAACAACATCCGCGGCATCCTCAAGACCTGTGCCGTGAAGGCCCCCGGCTTCGGTGATCGGCGCAAGGCCATGCTGGAAGACATGGCCATCCTCACCGGCGGCACCGTCATCGCCGAGGAAGTGGGTCTGAGCCTGGAGAAGGCCACCCTGAACGACCTGGGCCGGGCCAA
>CAZVNY010000206.1:0-2737 GCA_964628785.1 uncultured Thiobacillus sp. | reverse complement strand
GCGCGTGGAAGTGGGCAAGGAGAACTCCACCCTCATCGACGGCGCCGGTTCCTCCGATGCCATCAAGGACCGCATCACCCAGATCAACAAGCAGATCGAGACGGTGACTTCCGACTACGACCGCGAGAAGCTGCAGGAACGCAAGGCCAAGCTGGCCGGCGGCGTGGCCGTGATCAAGGTGGGTGCCGCCACCGAGGTGGAAATGAAGGAGAAGAAGGCCCGCGTGGAGGATGCCCTGCACGCCACCCGTGCTGCCGTGGAAGAGGGCATCGTTCCTGGCGGCGGCGTGGCCCTGCTGCGTGCCCGCGCCAAGATCGCCAAGCTCAAGGGCGACAACCATGACCAGGATGCCGGCGTGAAGATCGTGCTGCGGGCCGTGGAGCAGCCCCTGCGGGAGATCGTGCGCAACTGCGGTGGCGAAGACTCCGTGGTGGTGAACAAGGTCCTGAGCGGCAAGGCCAACTACGGCTACAACGCCAGCACCGACGAGTACGGCGACATGATGGAAATGGGTGTGCTGGACCCCACCAAGGTCACCCGCACCGCCCTGCAGAATGCCGCCTCCGTGGCCGGCCTGATGCTGACCACCGAGTGCATGGTGTCCGAACTGCCCGACGACAAGAAGGGCGGCGCTCCGGACATGGCCCCCGGCATGGGCGGCATGGGTGACATGGGCTTCTGACCCCGACTCTAGCCCCAAAAAACCCCGTTTCGGCGGGGTTTTTTTGTGCCCCTTTGTCAGCAACCCGTAAATCTGGCTGATCGCCCCGCCCAAGCCGACAGCGAGCCGACCCCTGCCGGTATAATCCGGAAGCCATTCATTCCACGCCGTCATGACAGCCAATTCACAGTCCGGTCCCGGCTCCAACCCCAGCAGCCAGCCCCATTTCCACCCCAAAAACCAGCTCCTCGCCCTGTTGCAAACCGCCTTGCAGCAAGTGGCCCCGGAGCACCCCATGCAGGTGGAACTGGAACGGCCCAAGCAAAGCAGCCATGGCGATTACGCCTGCAACCTGGCCATGCAGCTGGCCAAGCCCCTGAAGCGCAATCCCAGGGAAGTGGCCCAGGCCCTGGTCGATGCCCTGCCCGCTTCCGATTGGCTGGAGAAGACCGAGATCGCCGGCCCCGGCTTCATCAACCTCTTCCTCAAGCCCGCCGCCTGGCAGGCCCTGACCCCCCGGATCCTGCAGGCCGGCCAGGATTACGGCCGCAGCGAGTTGGGCCAGGGTGAAAAACTGCAGCTGGAATTCGTCTCTGCCAACCCCACGGGGCCCCTGCACGTGGGGCACGGTCGCGGGGCGGCCTTCGGTGCCAGCCTGGCCAATGTGCTGGCCTTTGCCGGTTATGACGTGCACCGGGAGTATTACGTCAACGATGCCGGCCGGCAGATGGACATCCTGGCCCTATCCACCTGGTTGCGCTATCTCGAGCTGTGCAACGAGTTCGTACCCTTCCCCGGCAATGCCTACCAAGGCGGCTATGTACGCACCATGGCCCACAGCATCTTCGCCCTGCACGCTGACCGCTACACCCGTGCCGCCGTCGACGTGCTGAAACGGGTGCCCGCCGCGGAAGAGGATGCGGAGACGCACCTGGACGCCCTCATCGCCAACGCCAAGCAGCTTTTGGGCGCCGATTACGACTACATCCACGGTTTTGCCCTGGAAGAACAGCTAGGGGATGGGCGCAACGACCTGAGTGAGTTTCGCGTGCATTTCGACAGCTGGTTCTCGGAGAAGACCCTGCACGAGTCCGGCCTCATCGACAAGGCCCTGGAAACCCTGGGCCAGCGGGGCCATCTCTACGAACAGGACGGTGCCCTGTGGTTTCGCTCCACCGCTTTTGGCGACGAGAAGGATCGGGTGGTGCGCCGGGACAACGGCATCTATACCTATTTCGCCGCCGACATCGCCTATCACCTGAACAAGTTCGAGCGGGGTTTCTCCCTGGTCATCGATGTGTGGGGAGCGGATCATCACGGCTATATCGCCCGGGTCAAGGGGGCCCTCACCGCCGCCGGCCTGGACGCCGACCGGCTGCATGTGGCCCTGGTGCAATTTGCCGTGCTCTACCGCAACGGCCAGAAGGCCCCCATGTCCACCCGGGCCGGGGAGTACGTGACCCTGCGGGACCTGCGTGCCGAGGTGGGCAACGATGCCGCACGTTTCTTCTACGTGTTGCGCAAGTCCGACCAGCATCTGGATTTCGATCTGGACTTGGCCAAGAGTCAGAGCACCGACAATCCGGTGTATTACATCCAGTACGCCCATGCCCGCATCTCCAGTGTGCTCAACAGCTGGGGGGGGGTGGAGACGGACCTGCTGGACGCGGATACCCGGCGTCTGGAACACCCCCATGAGATCGCCCTGCTGCGACGCTTGGCTGAGTTCCCCGAGATAGTGAGCAGTGCGGCGCGGGAGCTGTCTCCCCACCTCATCGCCTACTATCTCAAGGACCTGGCCGCAGACCTGCACGGCCTGTACGTGTCCTGCCAGTTCCTGGTGCCGGACGAGGATCTGAAGCAGGCTCGGCTGCTGCTCATCGCCGCCACCCGCCAGGTGTTGCGTCGCGGCCTGGACATGCTGGGCGTTTCCGCGCCGGAGAAGATGTAAGTCCATGACGCGACGGCAGGGAAGAGCCGCCAAACGCGACAAGGACCCGAAGGACAAGCGCAAGGGTGGTGCCCTGTTTACCGGCCTGCTCATCGGCCTGGCCCTGGGCATGGCCCTGGCAGCCG
>CAZVNY010000205.1:0-3353 GCA_964628785.1 uncultured Thiobacillus sp. | reverse complement strand
GCCTCGCGCCGCGACGGGAAGTCCCCATTGTCCGCAATAACCTGCTTCAGCACTGTGGCGGCTGCCTCTTTTTTGCCGTTCCGCGCCAGCGCCGCGGCGTAGTGGTACTGGATCTCGGCGACCCCGGGGGCGGCTTTTGCTGCGGCCTCGAGTATGACCAAGGCCTCCTCCATTTTGCCACTTTCCAGCAGGATCCATCCATAAGTATCCGAAATGTCAGCGTTTTCCGGTGCCGCCTCGTAGGCGCGCCGCGCCAGGTCCAGGGCCCGCGGGTCTTGCGTCTCGTAATACAGCCAGGCGAGGTTGTTCAGCGCCGGGGCGCCGGGCCAGACCTGGGTCGCCTGCTCATACTCCGCGATCGCCGCCCTGCGGTTGCCAGCCTGCTGGTAATGCTCCGCAAGTGTGAGCCGAACCATCGCATCCTGGGGGTGCTGCGCGAGCCATTCGGTGAGCCTCTTCTCTGGCTGCAAGCTGTTCGCTGTTCGCGCCGCGCGATAGCCCTTGATCGCCAGCGCAGCGCTGGGTCGCGTCTGAGCCGCTTTGGAAAAGGCCTCTGCCGCCTCCCGCGGCCGCCCAGCAAGCGCAAGGATCTCCCCCCGCAGTTCATCTGCGGCCGCCGCGGGACCACCAGCCTTTTCAAAAGCGTCGACCCTTGCCAATGCGCGCTCGAACTGCTGCTGCCCCGCGTCGAGCTGCACCAGGATCGTGGTGGGCGCCGCCCACGCGGGACGGTCGCGGACTGCGGCTTCGAGCCGCGCGCGCGCATCGTCGCGGCGCCCCATGGCGTTCAGGGCGATCGCGGCGTGCACGGCCGCCGACTCGTTGCCGAGCGCGGCCGCTTCATTGAAGCGCGCGAGCGCCGCATCGAACTGCGCACTGCGCAGCAGCAGCTCGCCGGCGCGATCGAGTGTCGCCGCGCGCGAAGTGGTGACGGCCAGCGCCTGCTCGAGCAGCGCGTTGGCCCGCGCCGGATCCTTGTCCGCGAGCGCGAGCTCCGCGAGGCGCAGCCGGGATTCGACCGCCGCGGGATTCGCGCTGATCGATTGTTCGAGCGCCCGGCTGGCCGCCGCCCGATCGCCGCCGGCAAGCGCAAGCACTGCGAGTCCGACGTGCGCGCGCTCGTTGGCCGGTTCGATCGCGAGCACCTTGCGAAATGCCTCTTCGGCTGCCGCAGGACGCCCGCCTTGCAGCGCCACCACGGCGATGCCCAACTGCGCGCCGGCGTTGCGCGGATCGGCCTCAGCCGCGGCCGCAAACAGCTCGCCCGCCGCGGCGCCATGGCCGTTGACGAGCAGATAGTTGCCGCCCACGACCTTGAGCGAAACGTCCTGCGGACTTTGCCGCACCAGGTCCTGTATCGAGCGTTGCGCGGCCGCGGGCTCCTGGCCGGCCACGTTCGCCAGCACCAGCAACTGGCTGCGCACCGGGCCGCCACCCTCTTCCGGGATCTCCTGCAACAGCCTGATGGCGTCGTCGCGCCGGTCGGCGAGCAGATAGGCGCGGGCCAGGTCGAGCTTGAGCGCCAAGTTGCCCGGCGCTTCGGCCGCGCCTTTCTCGAGGCTCGCGATGCCCTCGTCCGTCTCGCCGCTCATCATCGCGATGGAGCCGCTCATCCAGTCCGCGCCGGCATCGCGCGGCGCGCCTTGCGGCACGTCGGCCAGGACGCGCCGCGCGCCCACGGGATCCTTGCGCAGCAGGTAGACGCGCGCGAGCTGCTTGCGCGCCTCGACATTGGCCGGCTGCGCGGCAACGAGTCGCGACAGCACGCTCGCGGCCTGTTCGAGCGAACCCTGTTCGGTGAGCACCGCGCCGAGCAGCATCTGGCCTGCCGGGTTTTCCGGATCCGCCGCCAGCGCGCGGCGCAGCTCGGCTGCCGCCGTGGCGAAGTCGCGCTTGGCGTAGGCCACGCGCGCGGCGAGGTAGCGCGTCGGAAACGCGTCGGGCGCCCATTGCACGAGCGGCTGCAGTTCCGCTTCGGCGCGGGCGAGGTCGGCCAGCGCAATGCTGCTCTCCACGCGGCTCGCGAGTACGCCGAAGCGCTCCGGCGCATCGAGCTGGCGCGCGCCATGCGTGTGCGCGATCTCGAGCACTTCGCGGGCGCGCGCGGCATCGCCCAAGGCCATCGCATAGCGGGCGCGGTAGAGCGCCGCGCGCGCAAAATCGGGATGCTGCCCGAGCAGCCGATCGAGCGCCGCGGTGGCCTCGGGAATCCTTCCTGCCGCCCACAGCCAGCGCGCCTGCGCGAACAGCGCCTCCCGATCGTCGGGCGCGAGGGCCAGCGCCGCGTCGAGGTCGGCGCGGGCCGCGTCGTTGTCGCCGAGTTCCATGTGCGCCGTCGCCATGACGACATGCCGGCCTGGACCCGGATCGGTGTCCGCCTGCGCCGCCGCCACGGCGTCGGCATAGCGGCCCTGCGCCAGAAGTACGGCCTGGTCGATCGCGGCGAGGCTCGCCGGATCGGCACCGGCGTCGAGTGCGCGCTCGAGTTCCTTGCGCGCGGTCGCGGCATCGCCCTGGCGCAGCGACAGGCGCGCGAGCAGCACGCGCCCAGCGACATTCTGCGGTTCGCTCTCGAGCGCGACCTTGACGTCGGCCATGGCGTCCTGGTCGCGCCCTGCCGCGAACGCGGCCTGCGCCCGCTCGATGCGCGCCTCGGTGCTCATCATCCGGTCGCAGCCTGCGAGGAGCAGCAACGGCAGCGCCAATATGAACAGCTTGGGCAAGTGCGCGCGCTTCATTGGTGTGTCCCCGTGGTGGGCATCATGCCCAGAATCTGTCCTGCCATATCGTCCCAGAAAGCGCCGGCGAGTTCCCGCGCGCCGCTGCAATCGGCGTCGCAGCGCACTGCGAGCGCCACGATGCCCGACTGCGCGGGATCGCGCAGCGAATGCAGGCCGTAGTACACCTGCGCGAGCGAAGCGGCACTCGTGAGTCGCCCGTCGACGGCATACACATAGGCGAGCAGCCACAGGCGCCGGTCCTCGGCGCGCGCCTCGAAGGCGACGAGCGGCGGCTGTGCGGCAAGCGCATGCGTGACGTGGGGCCAGGCCCGCTTCCAGTTCCCCGGTGCAAGCAGCGTATTCGCATACTGGACCAGTTCCGTGCCCTGGCGCTGTTCGCCGTAGGTACCCACGTAGATTTCCACTCGCCCGGCGCCGCTGGCATAGGCCGCGCGACGCTCGCCGGCGGCGCCGGCAAAGCGGGGCGCCCACGCGGCCTCGCCGGGCATAGGGCCTTGCCAGGCCCCGGTGGCGATGGGCAGTGGCCCGGGCGGCGCACCCGGGACGGGCGTGCCCGCGCGAGCCAGGGTCAGCGCGCAAGTGACGGCGAGCAACACGAAAGGCATCGCCACC
>CAZVNY010000204.1:0-3373 GCA_964628785.1 uncultured Thiobacillus sp. | reverse complement strand
CAGGCCCTTGGCCTTGGCCGTGCGGACGAAGTCCTGCGAGAGGACCTCGAGCATGGCGCTTCGCACCATCCTGGCGACGAGGGCCGTGGAGAAGGCGCCGAGTACGGCCGCCGGCAGGAGCAGGTGTCTGAGCGCGTCGAGTAGCACCTCCCAGTCGGCGGCCAGGAGGGCGTCGAGGGTGAGGATGCCTGTGACGCGCTGCGGCGCGAGCAGGAAGGCGTCCAGCCGGCCCGGCCCGGGCAGCCAGCCGAGCTTGGAGTGGAACAGGAGCAGTGCCAGGATGGCCAGCCAGTACACGGGCGTTGCGCCGCCGATGAGGGCGAGGGTCCTGACGCCGAGGTCGAGGGGCCGGTCCTGTTTCACGGCCGCGAGGATGCCCGCCGGGACGCCGAAAAGGAGCGCGAAGAGCATGGCGCCGAGCGTGAGTTCGAACGTGGCGGGGAAGAAGTCCTTGAGGTCGTTCAGGATAGGCCGCTGGGTGCGCAGCGACTTGCCCAGGTCCCCCTTGGCGAGGGACTGCATGTACAGGAGGTACTGCTGCCAGGGGGGCTTGTCGAGCCCGCGCTTCTCCCGGTAGGCCGCGATCTGGGCCGGCCGGGCGTTGTTGCCGAGGGCCGCCGCGGCCGGGTCGGTCGGCACGACCTGGGAGATGAAGAACGTGGCCAGCCCCACGCCCCAGACGACGAACACGAGCGAGCCGAGGCGGCGCAGGAGGAACCCTAGCATCGCCAATCCATGAGGGGCGCGCCCGCGATGGCCCCATCGGCCTCGTGGGTACGCTCAGAGAGGGCCCGGTGACCCAGGCCCTCTCGTCGTGCTTCTCGGCTCAAGCTCAAGCCTTTGCTCAGGGGAGCTTGCTGATGCGGTCGAACTCCACGTCGCCGCCCGCGCTGCGCTCGAAGCCGAGCACCTTCGCGGAGGTGACGATGGGCTTGGACGGCTGGTAGAGCATCGAGTACGGACCCTCGGTCGCCACCAGGTGGTTCAGCTGCGCGTAGAGCGCCTGGCGGGCGGCCACGTCGACCGTCGCGGCGGCCTTGCTGGCCAGCTCGGCGGCCTGGGCGTTGTCCCACACGTTACGCCAGGCGATGGAGCCGGCGGGGAAGCTGCTCAGGGGCGTGGCGTTGCCGTCGGGATCGGGGTAGTCGGGGCTCCACGCGGCCATGACGAGCTGCGCGGCCTGGGCGCGGTAGATCGTGTAGAGTTCGCCGCCCGTGGTCTGCTTGATGGTGGCGGTGATACCGGCCTCCGCGAGGTCGGACTGGATCTTGGCGGCGAGGTCGGCGCACGGTACGCCGCCGCCGCATGCGCCCGTCGAGATGAGGAACTCGACGCTCAGGTTCGGCACGCCGGCCTCGGCGAGCAGCTCCTTGGCCTTCGCGACGTTGCGCTCGTAGTAGACGGTCGTGTCGGCGCCCATCAGGCCGGCCGGGACGATGGTCTGCATCGGGCGGCCCAGGCCGAGCAGAAGGCTATTGATGATGCCCTGCTGGTCGACGGCGTAACGCACGGCGTCGCGGACGCGGTTGTCCTCGAACGGCGCGCCGGGGCCGGAGTTCATGCCCAGGTAGGACATCTGGAACGTGTCGGTCCGGTAGGTCTTGAGGACCCCGGCGGCCTCAGCGGCCTGGAAGGCTTCCGGTGTGTAGTCCCAGGCGATGTCGATCTCGCCGGACTCGAGCGCGGTGCGCTGAGCGTTGGACTCGGGCATGTGGCGCATGATCACGCGCGTGACCGGGCCCGGGTCGCGGTACGTGGGGTTGGTGACGAGCACGACCTGGGAGCTGCGGTCCCAACGCTCGAGCATGTACGGACCGGAGCCGGCGGAGTTGTCGTTCAGCCAGCCTTGGCCGTAGTCGCCGTCCTCGTAATGCTGCTCGACCTCGGCCTGGTCCATGACGCCGCCGGTGGTGAACGTGAGCAGGTTGAGGACGATGCTCGGGTTCACGCCCTCCGGCATGTCGAGGCGGACGGTCTTGTCGTCGATGGCCACCACGGAGTCGAGGTCCATGCCGACGACGTCGGTGAACAGGAACGCCGACGGGCTCTGGATGAGGATGGGGCGCTGGAAGGAGTAGACGACGTCGGAAGCCTTGACGGGGCGACCGGTCGAGAAGTCGGCGTCGCGCAGGTGGAACGTGATGCTGGTGCCGCCGCCGTCGCGCGCCGCGATCTCCCACGACTCCGCCAGGCCGGGGACGACGACCGAGAGGTCATCGCCGTTGAACTTGACGAGGCGCTCGTAGATGTTGTCGAGGATGGTGGTGCTGGTGAACTCGTAGCTCACGCCCGGGTCGAGCGTGATGAGGTCGCCCCAGTCGCCGCCGATGACGAGCGTGGTCTGACGTGCAGACTGGGCGGCGCCGAACGCCGTGACCACCGATATGACGAGCGCAACCGCCAGGGTTGCGATCCGCTTGAGACTCATGCTGCCTCCGTTGCGATCACTCGATTGCTTGCCCGCGCGGGTTGACGGGTAGGCGAAGTGTACACCTTCGGTAGTAACACGCATGCGGCGCTCGAGCGCCACGCCTCGGGCGGCGTCGGCCTCAGGCCGGGCCGGCATCGGCACCGGGCTTTCTTGCGTGCCGTACCGTCTTGGCTGCCCCGCCAGCGCGGCGGCTCGCGGCTGATGCCCGGCGGTCACCGGTCCAACCCCGCGAGCAACGCGGCGGCGTCGGCCTTCTCGAGGTCGTCTGACGCGGTGCGGCTAGGAAGCGTGGCGGCCAGTTCGAGCTGGGCCCGCGCCTCCGCGGGTTTGCCCAGCTCGATCAGGGCGCGCGCGTACTCGACCCGCAGGTTGACCTGCCCGGGCGCCGCGGCGATACCTTTGGCAAGGAGCGGCTCGACGGCGTCCTTCCGGCCGCCGTACAGCCAGCCGACGCCGTTGCGCACGAGCTCGAGGT
The DNA here is from genome assembly GCA_964628785.1 of uncultured Thiobacillus sp. Classification (GTDB taxonomy): domain Bacteria; phylum Pseudomonadota; class Gammaproteobacteria; order Burkholderiales; family Thiobacillaceae; genus PFJX01. The sequence continues at coordinate 467 of CAZVNY010000204.1, read as the reverse complement.
GCCACATGGCCAGTCCGACGAGCGCGTCGGCGTTGTCGGGCTCCAGGACGAGGGCGCGGTCGAAGAGCTGCCTTAGTTCAGGCGCCACGCCCAGGTTCTGCAAGATGCCCGAGCGGCGCGCGATCTCGCCCTTGGCACGCGCGAGCTGGACCACGGCGGCGGCCGAGTTCGGGTCGAGCTTGACCGCCGTCTCTGCCGCCGCCACCGCCCTGTTCAGCCAGGTGAGCTGGTCCGCGAGCGGCGCGCCCGTCCGGGCGAGCGAATAGACGACCTGGTCGGACGCGGCGCGGGCCGCCACCGTCTGCATGGCGGCCGTCTGTACGGCGCTCGCCTTCTCCCAGGCGGCCGCGTAATCGCCGCGGTCGGCGAGCGCCAGCGGCGTCTGCGCCAATGCCACCGGCGCGAAGACCGAGGGCCAGGAGTCAGCCGGCCCCGCCGTGGCCGCGGCCAGCAGGGCGCATGCCACC